>CALBKR010000147.1 GCA_937896105.1 uncultured Bacteroidales bacterium | reverse complement strand
TGCTCACGGGTGTGTCGTTGCCAAAGAGTATCGAAACGCAGGTTGAACATTCGGGCAAGCACCTTTATTAGAGCAGCATCGCGCCCCATCTCGTTTACATTAGCGGCAAGCAGTTCGCTTCTACCCTTCAGGTTAAGAAGTGCCTCGGGGTAACATTCCGTTGCTTCATCGCCCGAAAAAGGAACGCCTTCAATTACATAAGGGATTATGCGGTCGGCACGGCCGGAATCTATGAATGTTTGTGCCTCCTTGCACACCCACGGGCTCTTGGCGCTGCGTGGGGAACAGACAACAACAAGCCACTGGGATTCCTCGAGAGCCTGGTTTATCTCCTCGGCCAACAGCCCCGGCGCAAGGTCTGTCACATCGCGGAATGTCGGGCGAACACTCTTCGGCAAGTCAGTACGGCCGTTAAGGTTTGTCGGGAAACGATAGTGTTCCAGTTTATCCTGCAACCACTCCGCCTGCTTCTCATCCTCGCGCTTATAGCTTATAAATGCGTAATATCTCTTGTCGGTGTCCATTTTGTGTACGTGTTTATTTTTGGCAAATATAAACATTAAGATTATACAAACTAAGAAGTTGCAATAAAAACTTCAAGGCTTTAATCCTCAATTAGATAATAGATTATCGTCAACCGTTATCCGTTTCGATATAGCCTTCGGGTATCTGCTTGGTTGTGGAGAGCAATCCCTGCTCCTTCAGTTCGCTGAGCCGCCTGGTGATGTTTCCCTTGCCAGTGGTGAGCTGTTTGAAGGCTTCGCGGTATGCCTCGTCGGCCTTTTTGAGTGCGACATCAATCTTGGTAAAGTTGTCGGTGAAATTCACGAACTTGTCATATATTGCATTGGCTGTGTCGACAATCTTCTGCACATCGCGCTGCTGTCGCTCACGTGTCCACAGCGAATTCACCACAAAGAGCGTCGAGATGAGGTTCGATGGCGAGATGAGCACGATACCTTTCTTGTAGGCATAGTTCCACAGTTTGTTTTCGGCCTCCATCGCCATAAAATATGACGGTTCGTTGGGGATAAAAAGCATCACATAGTCGAGCGAATTGATATTGTACTTGTCGTATCGTTTGCCGGCAAGGGTATCTATCTGCCTGCGCACGCTGGCAACGTGTTCTTTAAGGTAGAAGGCGCGCGAGGTGTCATCCTCGGCAGCGAGGTAGGACATATATGCCTTGAGAGACACCTTCGAGTCTATTATGATATCGCGTTTGCCGGGAAAATGCACAATTACATCGGGCTTCATCAGGTGCGATGTCTCATCGTTCTGCACGGCGCACCCGTTCTCATCGCGCAAGGTTGCCTGCAGCTCCCACTGCTCACCCTTTATCAGACCAGAATTCTCTAATATCTGTTCGAGTATCGTCTCGCCCCAATCGCCCTGGAACTTGTTGTTGTTCGTGCCCACGAGAGCATTGGTGAGGTTTACCGCGTCGCGGCTTATGCGTTGGTTGGCCTCGATAAGGTTCTTTATGTTCTCCTGCAACGAGA
>CALBKR010000146.1 GCA_937896105.1 uncultured Bacteroidales bacterium | reverse complement strand
TCTTGCGTAGTAGCAACAACAATGGGCCCTGGTATCCGTGTTAACGCTGCAAAGCTTACAGGTGCTCCTGTAGAAGAATAATTAAAAAGTTCTTGACATATCAGTATTGATATGCTAAACTACTTGTGCTGTTCTAAAGACAGCAGGTGCAAATTTTGTATAATGGTCTTGACCGCCTGCCGAGGAATGTGCTTATTGCTTGATATTTATTCTATTGAGTAACTATGCCCTCCTCGTCTGTGCGTGGAGGGCATTTTAAATTTGGCAAAAAGAATTTAACGGAGGTGAATTTATTTGCCAAGCGTAAAGATTTTAGAAGCAAAAAAGGCTGAGGTTGCAGCTATTGCAGAAAGACTTCAGAATGCATGTGCAGGTGTTATCGTTGATTACAAGGGTATCAATGTTGCTGACGATACAGCTCTCCGTAAAGAGCTCCGTGAAGCAGGTGTTGAGTACACTGTTACAAAAAACACTATGATTGAGCTTGCTATCAAGGGTACTGAGCTTGAGGGTCTCTCTGAGAGCCTTGCAGGTACAACTGCTCTTGCTACATCTACTGATGATTATGTTGCTGCTGCAAGAATTCTTTGCAAATATGCTTCAACACACGAGAATTTCAATGTTAAGACCGGTTTCCTTGATAACGAGGTAATCTCTATCGAGAAGATTGACAGTCTTGCAAAGCTTCCTTCAAGAGACGTATTGCTTGCTACTGTTTGCAGCGTATTCAATGCTCCTATCGCAGCATTCGCACGTGCAGTTCAGGCTATTGTTGATAAGGATGGCGAAACTGAGGCAGCAGCAGCCGAATAATTGCTGTAAAAAATTAAACCTAAAAATTTAAAGGTATTAAATGGAGGAAAATAAAATGGCATCTGAAAAGATTACTGCTATTGTTGAAGAATTAAAAACACTCACAGTTCTTGAGCTCTCAGAGCTTGTTAAGGCTGTTGAAGACGAATTTGGTGTATCTGCTGCTGCAGCTGTTGCTGTTGCTGCTCCTGTTGACGGCGGTGCTGCTGCTGTTGAAGAGAAAACAGAGTTCGACGTTGTACTTGCTGAAGTTGGTGCAAACAAGATCGCTGTTATCAAGATCGTTCGTGAGCTCACAGGTCTCGGCCTTGCAGAAGCAAAGGCTAAGGTTGACAGCGCTCCCGCAACAATCAAAGAAGCTATTTCTAAGGATGACGCTGAAGCTGCTAAGGCAAAGCTTGAAGAAGCTGGCGCAAAGGTTGAGCTTAAGTAATTTAACTTCAATAAAAATTAACTCCCGAAGGATTGAACTTCGGGAGTTTTTCTATGTTGTTTTCTTTTTTATTGCTTAGCACCATTATCAAACATCTCAAGGGCTTTAACGCTTGCTGCGTAGCAACCTGCAAGACCGTCTGCATTCATATTGTCGTATGTATCACGGCGTGTGTGGTAATAATCCTCTAACACATGGTTGAGTCCGGTGATACCGGTTGCACGGAAGCCGGCTTGAGCAAATGCGGCTGAATCTGTTGCGCCGCCAAGAGGGGGAACCATACCCTTTTTGCAGGGAATGTTGAGCTCTGCGGCAACCTTTTCCGCATTCGCTCTGAAAACGTCGGTGATACCTGCAACAACGGCAGTCGGAACATTATACGTTATTGACTTTGCGTGCAGGGAACCGATTCTGCCGGCACCGATGATGCCGATCTTGAGTTGTTTCATAAAATATCGGTCCTTTCATTTGAGGGATTGCCCTCATATTCTATATGATTTTAACACATATTAACAGCAAATTCAACTGTCAAAAAAGCTATTTTGAATATTTTTCCTTCGTTGCCAGTCCGCCTCTGATATGCCGTTCCGCTTTGTTTATGTCAAGAACTTTTCTGACCGACGAATAAAGCGACGGGTTGGAAAATCGGAGTCTTTTGGTTATATCCATGTGTACCGTGCTTTTTGACACACCGAACTTTTTTGCTGCCGCCCTTACGGTGGAGTTGTTTTCAATAATGTATTCTGCAAGCTCAACGGCTCTCTGCTCAACTATTCCTTTCAAAATCAGCCCTCCGGATTAAACAGTATTCTGTTAGATACTATGAAATCCTTTGCCAAAATATGACGGTGGGCAAAACAACAAAAAAGACGGGCCGCAAACGACCCGTCAAAATGTTTGTTTGATTTATCTTTCTTCTCTGAAATAGGGAAGACCGAGGCTTGCGGGCGGCTGGCTTTCTTTCTTCTGACGCATACTTGTGATAATCAGAACAAGAATTGTTACAACGTAAGGTGTCATTTTGAAAAGTTCCTGAGAACTGAGTGACAGGTCGGGAATGTAGTTGTAAACAATGAAAAGACCGCCGAAGAGGATTGAACCGAGAATGCTTACGTTAGGTCTCCAGATGGCAAAGATAACAAGCGCAATTGCAAGCCAACCTCTGTCGCCGAAGGCGTTGTTCGACCATACGCCGTTTGCATAGGCAAAAACGTACTGGAGTCCCCCAAGACCTGCAATAGCAGAGCCCACCATAGTGGCAAGGTACTTGTAACGTGTAACGTTGATACCTGCAGCGTCGGCAGTTGCGGGATTTTCACCTACTGCACGGAGCTTCAGGCCCGGAGTGGTGCGGTTTAAGTACCACCACATGACAAGGGCAATGACGATGCCCAGATAGACCAGCACATTGTGATTGAAGATGCCGTAGCCCAGCAGAGGAATCTCAGACAGGCCGGGAATGGGCAGGTTGGCAAAGCCATCCTTGATGTTGTTCACCTTCGCAAAGCAGAACTCCGTGATCGGCTCGCCTTTCGTGTTGATGTAGCCGAACAGCGACTCCTTTTTGATGGTCTTCTTTGCCCACGCTACGCCCTCGCTGAAACGCGGAGCAACCTGGTCGTAGATACACTCGGCGATGAGCTTACCCTCGCTGTTCACGTAGCCGTATTTATCACCCAGAGCCACCCACGCGCAGCCCTCGTGGAACGAGTTTGCTGTGGCGGTGTAGATTGGCTCGGCGATGACAGCTCCTGTTGCGGAGATGAAACCGTACTTGCCGCCCATCACCTTGTGGTCGAGGATGTCCAACTTGCCGCCCGTAATCTGATTCTCCAACTCGATGCGCTTTGCCATCACCTTTGCAGGGTTCTTTTCGCGCTGTGCGTAGGAGTTTACCTGTGCGTCAATCGTCTTGTCCGAGATGAACTCCTTGCCTCCGATGCAGACCCAGCAGATGTTGCTATCGTCGAATGTGCCAATGAAGGTGTAGTTCGGTGCGATAACCTCCTTGGCATTGTCGTCGATGTATCCGTACTTGCCACCCGAGCAGCGTCCGTGTTCGTCCTCCACACCACCGACATTTATCCAACGCAGGCCGTTGCGGTCGCGCTCGCCGATGAACGAGTAGCACGGCTCGACAACGATGCTGCCCGACGTAGAGATAAAGCCGTACTTGCCGCCTTGCAGTGTTCCGTCTTCCGCTATTGTGCCGCCGAGGTTAATCATCGCCAATCCGTTGGCGTCGAAATCGCCGATGGAGGTGTACTTTGCGTCGAGCGTGAGTTCGCCCGACGTATTGACGATACCGTACTTCTGGTTGATGCCGACAATACAGAGGTCGTTGGCATCGAAATATCCGACCTCGTCGAACTGTTTGGATACGGCTTTGCCCGCCTCGTTGATAAAGAAGAGTTTCTCCTTCTGCTTGACGCAGGCAACGCCCTTGTAGAACTCGAAATGTACATCATCAAACTCGGGCTGAATCACGAACACCCCGCCGGCATCCGCAAAGCCGTATTTCCCGTCGCTCCCTTGCTGGGATTGAAGAGATTGGGCGGATGAAACACCGCCCAATACTAATGATGATATGATAAACAGATAAAGTCGTCTCATAAATCGCGTACTCGATACTGTTAGAATGCGCAAACGGCAATAGCAATGTTACAAACGCCCGGCAGATTGACAGCGATATCGTAGTAGTACTTCTTAACCGTAACCAAACCTACGCCGTGCTCCTCGACGCGAAGCAACATCGTCTTGTAACTTACATACTCTTTACCCAAGAACTTCTGCGAACCGATGGTCGAGGTGCCGACCGTCTGTGGCAGGATGTAGTTCTCGTAGCCGCTGTTCGACTTCATAGCGTTGTTCAGGTCGTTGTACTTCTTCTGCATCTCCGACCACTTGATGCCCTTATAGCAAGGTTTGCCTACGCCGAACGAGATAAACTCCGAGTAGAGAGCTGCCTCCTTTTCGCCCGGGATGAACCAACCCTCGCCGAGTGTCGAAGCCCAATGGTGGTTAGGGAAGTAGTACTCCATATTGATATTGTTCT
>CALBKR010000145.1 GCA_937896105.1 uncultured Bacteroidales bacterium | reverse complement strand
CTACCTGATGTCGCGTACCGGGTTCAGCATAGGCTTCACCGGCCCCGACGGCAGCGGAAAGACAACTGTAATAGAGACAATACTGGAACGTATTGCACCCGTCTTCAAGACTGCACACAAATACTACCATTTCCGCCCTGCCCTTTTCGGCAACCTCGGCGAGGTGGCACACTCGGCAGGAATAAAGAAAGAGGTCGACCGCAACTACAGCGACCCGCACCGTGGCGGCAAGACAGGCAAGTTCAACTCCTTCCTGCGCCTATGCTACTACTCCATTGACTACATTATCGGATATTTTGTAAAGGTAAAAAGCGTGACACGTATCACACGCGTGGTTGTCTTCGACCGCTACTACACCGATATCATCTGCGACAGCCGCCGCTCAAGGATATATCTGAGCCCCAAGTTCCTCTACTGGTGGGGCAAACTATTCATACCTTCACTTGACTACAATATACTGCTAACGGCAAGCAGCGAAACCATCCTTGCCCGCAAACGCGAACTTGATGAGGAGGGCATCAGAACAATTAACACAAAGATAGACTACCTCGCAGGCAAGAAGGGATACACCAAGGTGCTGAATGAAACAACACCACAGGTTGCCGTCAACGAGATACTGAATTACGTATTCAACGAACAGCATAGAAAGAATTTGAAAAGATTGAGATGAAGATGAAAGAACCTTTTCTTTCAATAATAATACCCGTATATAACGGGCTCAATAATGGTTTATCTAAATGTCTGGATTCCATTTGGGAGCAGTCATTGGACAAGCAGTTCTATGAGGTAATATGCATTGACGACTGTAGCACAGATGACACACGCAGATGGCTAAAGCAGCAACAATGCGAACACAGCAACCTCGTTGTCATTGAAAATGAAATCAATATAAGACAGGGAGGAGCCCGCAACAGAGGGATAAAAGCAGCCAAGGGCAAGTACATCGCATTTATCGACCAGGACGATTACTATCATAAAGGTAGTATCACGGCGGTTTTTGACCATCTGAAAAAGAACGACCTTGAGATACTTATTGTCGACTGCGCCTATCAATACCCCGGTGTAGAAAGCAACAAACTGCAGCATAATTTCCCGCATAGGGAGATTATGACCGGCGATGAACAGATAGAGAGGAACTCTATTCCTTATGCACCATGGAAATTCATTTTTCTCCGTTCTTTAGTAATAGACAACAATCTTTTCTTCGCCGAGAAGGAACGCATTGAGGATGTCGACTGGGTACATATCCTCACACATCACGCCACACGCACACAATACCAGCCGATACTTTTCATTCATTATAACAAGACAGCTGTCTCAACAACAATGACGTCGTACAAGTCGCCGGTAACGGTGTACAGCACACTACGCGTCGGCAAAAGGCTTGTTGACCTTACTGACACGACATTCAAGGAATCAAACGATAATGTAAAAGGATACATCAGACAATTGGGAGCAAGAATGTACTATATTGGAATTCGAAGCTATTTTTTCTTTTATAGTAACATAAAAGAGAAATCAGATAATATAAAAAAGACCGCAAAATACATCGAGAGCAGTTCTTTAATCGTAAGAGCTGCAAAACGGTTCCCGAAGACATTCTCAATCGCATCCAATATCATATACCCATTCGGCAAAGTCGGGATGTTTCTTTATCGGGTAATAAAATACAGATAAGATGTCCACTGAAAAATTAAGAATCTTCGTTTCGGCCTATGCCTGCGAGCCGGGGCTCGGCAGCGAGATTGGTGTCGGGTGGCATTGGGTGCTGGAGATGTCGAAACACTTTGAGGTGTGGGTGCTCACGCGTGAGAGCAACCGCAGCACAATAGAGCCGTGGATTATGCAGCATCCCGAATTTTCCGGCATACATTTCCTCTATTTCGACCTGCCCAAGTGGGCAAGGTTCTGGAAGAAGGGGATGCGTGGTGTGCGCACCTACTACAATATATGGCAATACTGCACAAACAGGATTGTCAAACGCACGATGCGCGAGAACGATATCAAGATTTTCCACCACCTCACATACGGCAATGTGCTGTGGAAGGTAAGTTCATACGGCAGTAAACAGTTCTTCGTATGGGGGCCTGTCGGCGGGCTTGAGACAATACCGGCAGAATACTGCAGGCACTACACACGCAAGAGTCGCCTTATCGAGTGGGTGCGCCGTGCAACAATAAAAATGTTACCTATCAACTTCGGCTTTAAAAAGCGTTGCAGAAATGCCGACCTTATACTCTGCAAAACTGAGATAACGCGCGACCTTATTCCTGCAAGATATCGCGATAAAAGCGTACTTTTTACAGATGTTGCCGTTGACAGGATGACCCAAACAGCAAATGCTACCCAACAGGATAACGGCACCATTGAATACATAACCGTTGGACGCCTCGATGCCTGGCGTGGGTTCGACATTGTGATAGAGAGCTTTGCACGTGCCGTAGCCAATGACAAGCGTATGCACTTGACCATCGTAGGCAAGGGAAGCGACAAGGCAAGGCTTGCGAGCCTGGTCGAAAGGCTTGGGCTGCAGGAACAGGTGACATTTACAGGAAAGGTTGCGATGGATGAGTACTATCGCCTGCTTGCCAATGCCGATGTTGTGGTGAATGCATCACTGAAGGAGGGTGCTGTTACCGTTTCATTCGACACTATGGCAATGGGCAAGCCGCTTATTTGCCTCGACACAACGGGCTACACACGCTACTTCTCCAATGAATATGCAGTCGTTATCCCACGCACATCGCGAAAAGAGGTTATTGCAGAGATTGCATCGGCAATGAAGCGGTTGAAGGATGAAAAGGAGAGGAAAACTATTGGTGAAAAGGCAAAAAATACCGGAAAACAGTTCCTGTGGGAACAACGTGGCGTTGAGTACCGGGATATGCTTATGGGGAAAATATATAACCATGATAACTCTTGATAAACTCCTTGACTTTTCGGGCGGGGAGAAGTTCTACCGCTTTGGAAATACTGACGGCAAATATTGGATTATGCCGGCAAGGAATATGCGCACGGCAATGAACCTGTACCAGCCGAGCGGCAGCAAGGGAAAGATGGTAAAGTCGCTACTGCCCTGCCTGCACCGGCTACCGCCTGTGCGCAAAGCAATACACGCAACAACGATGCATTGCTGCCTGAAAAGTGAGATTTGTGGACTGTTGTGTGAGATTTTCGGTACAAGTGATATCGAATTCGCAATTTTCGAGGGGACACCAAGCGTACACCAAAAAATAACAATGCAGATAAGCTGCAAGGGCAAGATACTCGGCTATTGCAAACTGAGCGAAAACAATGATATAAAAGTTCTTTTTGAGAAAGAGAGCGATATCCTTGCACGACTTGCAGGAAATGGCGTAAAGAACATTCCACAGGCTCTCCGCTGCGGTACCTTAAAGAACGGTATGCACATATTCGTGCAGAGCACTGCAAAGAGCGTATCGTCGAGGGTAATACACGAATGGAGCGACCTTCACGAGGATTTCTTAGCGCAGTTACACGATAAGACAAAACAGTTGGTTCCATTTGAGGAGAGCGATTGTTGCAAATCCATTGATGCCATTGGAAAGGCTATGGATAACCTGCCGGATTGCATTGACCGCAAGGTTATTGCAACAGCAATTGCCGATATACATAAAGAGTTTGATGGCAAAGCAATGGAATTATCGGCCTACCACGGTGATTTCACTCCCTGGAATATGTTTGCAAACGGGAAAGAGCTGTTTGTTTTTGACTTTGAATATGCTGCGATGAGCTACCCGAAAGGGCTTGACCGGTACCATTTCTTTACACAGACTGCTATCTTTGAAAGACACTGGAACGCAAACGACATAACAGCGTTCATTGAAAGCAACAACGGCAAATGGATTGACAAGAAACTATATACAATTTACCTTCTTGATATGATTTCACGTTTCGCTCTGCGCGAGAATGGCAAGGTAAGCGGAAAGGCTGCCACTCCCTTTGCGCTGTGGGGCAAGATATTGGAGTCCTTAATGGTAAATAATTAAGAAAAATATCCCTCCAGGCTAAAGAGATAAGGAACTCCCTCCCCCTGCGGGTACTCCCTCTTAAAGAGGGAGAATTAAACAAAACAAAAAATTGCTCCTCTGTAGGGGAACTGTCCGATAGGGCTGAGGGGTAAAAGGGAAGGATTTAAAAAGCAAACAAACACGACACAAATGAGACGAATAGTCTGTTTTCATCTTTTCAACGACTATAGCGGTAGCCCCAAAGTGCTGAAGACGGTCATCGAGGGAATGCTTGCCAAGGGCGACCATATTGACCTTGTGACATCACGTGGCGGAGTGCTCGATGAGATTCCCGAACACCCGAACCTGCGACGCAGACAATACAACTACCGCTTTGCAAGGAATAAAATCCTGAGGCTATTGAGATATAGCTGGGTGCAGCTGAAGACATTTTTCATAGCCCTCGGATACATCTTCAAAAAGGAGACCACGATATACATAAACACCATCCTGCCCATAGGCGCAGCACTTGGCGGGCGCATTGCCGGCAAAAGGGTCGTATACCACTATCACGAGAATGCAAAGGCCAAGAGCCTTGCCTACCGCATATTGGCAAAACTGATGCAGTTCATAGCAAGCGACATCATTTGCGTATCGCACTACCAACGTGCCTTTGTAAAGCGAAAAAAGAGGGTTTACGTAATCCCCAATGCCTTGCAGGAGAGGTTTGCACAAGAGGTGACACCTGACAGCGAAAATGCATTCAAGCAGCAACGTGTACTGATGCTTGGTTCGCTGAAAGAGTACAAGGGCACACGTG
>CALBKR010000144.1 GCA_937896105.1 uncultured Bacteroidales bacterium | reverse complement strand
GCTTGTCGGCCAAGCCTTCCAGATTGTCTACGATGCGGTTGGCCTCCTCGGTCATACTCTTGTCGAGTTCCTTGCGTGTCTCGTTCATCTCGTTTATCTGGTGGCTCATAGCGAGTGCTGCATCGAGGTTGGTCTCGATGAGCAGGTCTACTGCCACCTTGCCCTGCTGTACTCGACCCGAAGCGTTTATGCGCGGGCCTATCTTGAAGATGATATCGTTGATGCCTATCTCCTTTTCATTGAGGGCACAGACATTGATGATTGCCTTAAGGCCGGTGCTCGGGCTGTGGTTCAGCTGCTTTATGCCGTGGTAGGCAAGGATGCGGTTCTCGCCCATAATAGGCACCAAATCCGAAGCTATGCTCACGGCCACAAGGTCGAGAAGCGGATAGAGCTGGTCGGCAGGGATACCGTTGTCCATTGCGAAGGCCTGCATAAACTTGAAGCCTACGCCGCAACCCGAAAGGTGCGGATAGGGATAGGTAGAACCATCCAATTTGGGGTTGAGTATTGCAACGGCACACGGCAGTTCCTCGTCGGGAACGTGGTGGTCGCACACTATGAAATCGATACCCAACGACTTGGCATAGGCTATCTCGTCGACAGCCTTTATTCCGCAGTCGAGCACTATTATAAGCTTTACACCTGTTGAGTGGGCATAGTCGACGCCACGCTTTGAGATGCCATAGCCATCCTCGTTGCGGTCGGGGATGTAGTAGTCTATGTTAGACGAGAACTGTTGCAGGAACTTATATACCAATGCCACTGCTGTAGTGCCGTCGACATCATAATCGCCATAGACCAGGATGCGCTCCTTCTTGCCGAGTGCCTTGTTCAGGCGCCGCACGGCAATGTCCATATCGTTCATAAGGAACGGGTTATGCAGATGGCTAAGTTTCGGGCGGAAAAAGTTCCTTGCGTCAGCAACAGATGTGATACCTCGCCTCACCAACAACGAACACAGCACCGGGCTGATATCCAGCTCGGCAGCCAGCCTTGCGGCCTGCTCGCTCTGCCCGTGTGTCAAAGGTTGATATTTCCAATTCTGTCCCATTATATATTATTTTTTATTTTTCTTGTCCAAGGAAGAGACCGGGCACCACCATTGGTGCAACACGTACACAATAACGCGAATTTAACAAAAAATCTCTTCAACTTGTAAAGTTACAAAAAGTGGCGGAAATTCAAGGTATCATTGCCGCATTTTTTCAGAACCTGCAATATTTTTGATTTTTTCACGCAACCGAGTAAAGGGCAACACACAGGCCGGCTGCCCGGTAACAGATACTGGGGAAAATAAAAAATCCCCGCCGTTGTTACACAGCTGGGATTTGTATCAGATTAAATTACGAAATTTACTTGATACCCAGTTTCTTGCGGATTGCCTTGGGGATTGCATTCTTGTGAACAACAATGTTCATTGTCTTGTAGCGTGCGAAAGCCTTTGAAGCATACCATATACCCTTATAGTTGCCGGCCTCGCCCCAGGAGTTCTTCACCATATAAGACTCGACCCCGTCCTTATCCTTTGCGATACCGAAAATCTGCATACCGTGGTCGTCAGTTGTCT
>CALBKR010000143.1 GCA_937896105.1 uncultured Bacteroidales bacterium | reverse complement strand
CTCCGCCCAGGTCATCGCCCTCGGCCGCCTCAACCTCCATAGAGAGAGAGCCATCGCCGGCCTGCACGGCAGGAGAAACAGTAATCACATTGGCATCATTGCCGGGCGCGTTATCCGCAACAGGGGCATCACCGGCAACACCTGTTCCATTGTCCGTTGCCGCCACAGCCCTGCCCATCATAGCATCGAACTGCCTTGCAAGCTCCATCTCACGCCTTGCGCGCTCGGCATCCTCGTCATCGGCACCTTCATCACCATCCTCGTCAAGGATAATCTCCACCTTTCTCTCCTCATCGGCAGCGTCGATATCGACCTCAAACACATCCTCCTCATTATCATCATCGTCGTCTTCGTCTGCATCATCATCTTCATCATCCTCCCTCTCTTTCGGGTCGAAGTTCAATTTGTTCTGCAGCCAATATATGACCTTGCGGTTCAGGCATATCATAAAGAGCAACAGTGTCAATACCAAGAAAAGCACAACACCCACGACACCCAATATATTGCCGACAAGCTCCACCACGAAGACACCGTGTTTTCCGCCTGGCGAAACGAAGCCGCCTGCAAACGTGTCACCGAAGAGGAACGCGAACAGCACCGAGCACCACAACACGGCAAACACCGTTATAATGCTCCAGCGCTTCAGATGTATGCTGCGCAGACGCATAAGGCGCATAGAGACGAGCACAAGGAGCGGCAGCATCAGCACCGACGCCCAACCGAAGCAGTTGTTAATAAGATAGTCGGCAAGCACCGCACCACCCTTTCCCGAGGTATTCCCTGCAGCCTCCCCGGCCGTCAGTTCACCCGAAGCTACAGCCTCCACCACGCTCTGGTCGCCACCGCCGGCCGAGAAGAACGACAGGAACGAACTTGCAGCGAACACCGTAAAGGCCAGACACAGCAAGCCCAGCACAAACTGCACGCTCTTGCTTGCGAAGAAGCCCTTTACACGCGCTATCCTGTCCTTCAACCCTGCAAACCTGCTTGTCTTATGTCTCTTTTTTGCCATATATTACAATGTGTTTCGTCAATAAAATCAAAAAGCAGCACAACAGCCACAATTAAATGCGAAGATACAAAAAAAACAAATACCAATTGTCCACAGCTCCGCTATTTTTTTGTAACTTCGCGGCAAAATAAGAAACAGCCCCGTGGGGCTACACAAAACAGAGACAAAATGAAAGGCAAAGAGGATATAGTATTTTCGCGCAACACGGTCGAGTTCGTCACCGTAGCAGCCGAATTCTGCGCCTACATCGAGCGCAGCAACGAGCACGGCCGCAAGGAGTTCGTCGACACACTGCTGAAGCTGTTGCCGCTGCTCTACATAAAGGCACAGATGCTCCCCGACGAGGAGAAGGTCACCGACGACGACCTCGAGGATTTCGTATCCGAGGACAGCTATGAGGTGCTGCGAATGACAATCTTCGACCTGCTTGCCGACAAGGACTCCTACCTCGATGTCTTTGTCAGCGATATGAAATACAGCGACACCCCCATAACAAAGAGCATATCGGAGGACATTGCCGACATATACCAGGACATCAAGAACTTTGTATGCCTGTTCCAGCTCGGCATAAACGAGACAATGCACGATGCCATCATCGAGTGCAACGAGCATTTCCGCAACTACTGGGGGCAGACACTGGTGAACACATTGCGTGCACTGCACGACATAAGATACAACACGGCACTCGACGAGGAGGGAGAAGGAGAAGAGGGAAATGAGTCATTTTAAAGCGCACATCGAAAAGAGCGAGATAAACACAATGCCCACATTCTGCGCCTTCAGCGTGCGCAGCATATCAAAAACGCGCTCGATCTCCGGATCGGTGAGCGACGTGGTCGGCTCATCCATGATGATGATCGAAGCGTTCATCATCAGCGCGCGTGAGATTTCGACAATCTGTTTGAAGGAAGCATCCAGGGTGGAAACCATGGCGCCGGGATCGACGTCGATCTCCATCTTATCAAAGAGCTCCTTCGTTTTCTGATACATCGCCGCGTGATCGAGGAATCCGCT
>CALBKR010000142.1 GCA_937896105.1 uncultured Bacteroidales bacterium | reverse complement strand
TCCGTAGCACGGATAAAGTCCAGAGCGTAACTGTCGGGTTCGCTCATCCCCGTAGCGATGGTGAGTATGTTGGGGTCAAAAATTATATCCTCTGCTGGGAATGCTATGCGCTCGGTAAGTAGGCGGTATGCTCTCTCGCAGATAGCTATGCGGCGCTCGAAAGTGGTTGCCTGACCCTCCTCGTCAAACGCCATTACGACCAATGCCGCACCCGCGCGCTTAATCTTCTCGGCACGCTCGAGGAATAGCTGCTCACCCTCTTTTAGTGAGAGAGAGTTTACAATAGCCTTACCCTGTATGCACTTCAGCGCCGCCTCAATCACCTCAAAGCGCGATGAGTCAATCATCCAAGGCACGCGCGCCACCTCGGGGTCGGATGCCATCAGATTGAGAAAGTGACACATCTCCTTGCTCGTGTCGAGCATTGCATCGTCCATATTTATATCGAGCATCATCGCTCCATCACGCACCTGTTTGCGAGCTATGGCGAGTGCTTCGTCGTAGCTGCCCTCGTTTATCAGACGCAGGAACTTGCGCGAGCCCGCCACATTACAACGCTCACCCACATTAATAAAATTCATACGGCTATCGACAGCCAACGGCTCCAGCCCCGAGAGCCACAACTCGGCAGGCTTTGCAACCGGACGGCGCGGTGCCACTCCATCGACCAACGGCGGAAAAAGCGCTATAAACTCATCGGTTGTGCCGCAGCAGCCACCGACGATATTCACAAGCCCCTCGCTGATATACTCGCCAATAATTGCTGCCATCTCGGCCGGTGTCTGGTCATAGCCGCCGAGTTCATTGGGCAGGCCTGCATTGGGATAGACACTCACATAGCAAGGAGCAACCTCGCTGAGGCGTTTGAGAAAGGGTTTCATCTCCCTTGCACCGAACGAGCAGTTCAGGCCTACTGACAGCAACTCACGCCCTGCCACTGAAGCCATAAAAGCCTCTATTGTCTGCCCCGAAAGTATGCGTCCCTGGGAATCGGCGATGGTAAAGGAAAGCATCACAGGCACCCTGCGCCCCGTTGCCGCAAAAGCCTCATCGGCAGCATAGAGCGCAGCCTTGGCGTTGAGGGTATCAAAGATAGTCTCGCACAGCAAAGCATCGACACCGCCCTCGATTAGTGCACACATCTGCTCGCAATAGGCATCGGCGAGCATATCGAATGTTACATTCCTTTTTGCGGAGTCCTCGACATCGGGGCTGATTGAGCAGGTGCGGCTTGTAGGCCCAACGGAGCCCACCACGAAACGGGGCTTCAATGGCGTGGAAAAGGCATCGGCAAGTTCACGTGCCATCGATGCCGCCTTGCGGTTAATCTCGGCACACAGATGCCCGCAACCATATTCGGCCTGCGATATCCTGTTCGCATTGAAGGTCGACGTCTCTATTATATCGGCGCCTGCTGCCAGATATCGGGTATGTATCTCACGTATCACATCGGGGCGCGTGAGCACAAGGATATCGTTATTGCCCTTGAGCGGTTTGTCGTGCCCGGCAAGCAGACTGCCGCGGAAATCATCCTCGCACAGGCCATAGCCCTGCACCATAGTACCCATAGCACCATCGAGCACCAGTATTCTCTCTTTTAAAGCCTCCTTTAAAGTCATATTACATATTTTGCAAATGCAGCACAAAGAGCACTGCCTATATTGAAATTTGCCCTACCCCGGAAGGATAGAGCAAAATTCCTGTTTTCAAAAGTTACGTCTAATGCGGTCCATTTCGCGTTTGTCGTCACGCTCCTTTATGGACTCGCGTTTGTCATATTCGTGCTTGCCGCGTGCAAGCGCTATAACCAACTTGGCAAGCCCTTTCTCATTTATGAAGAGCCTTGTGGGCACAATCGTGAAGCCGGGATTCTTCACCGCCTGCTGCAGTTTGCGCAGTTCCTTGCGCTCGAGCAGCAGCTTGCGGTCGCGCCGTGCCGCGTGATTGTTGTACGAGCCGTAGAAATACTCGGCTACGTGCATATTCTTAACCCATAGCTCGTTGGATATGAACGTGCAATATGTGTCGACAAGGCTCGCCTTGGACTGCCTTATCGATTTTATCTCCGTGCCCGTGAGTACGATACCGGCCGTAAAGGTCTCGGTAAAGATGTAGTCGAACGAAGCACGGCGGTTCTTTATGTTCACATTCGCAACTCTTTTATCCATTATAACAGCGGTTAGAAATATTTGAAGTAATTGCCCGGCACTACCCACTCTTCGAGGGCGCCGTTCTTCATACGCTTGGTATATATCTTTGTCTTTATGCTATCCCCGAGCAGAGCCTTATCGGTATCTTTGAGAAAATCGGTAATATTCGATATATCGAACGACAGCAGCGTCTCGACCTCTTTCTCGCTCTCGGGGGCGCTCACAAAGAGTTCAAGTTCCACATATCCATCCTTTACACCACGGACAGTCATTGCGAACTTGGCCTCATCCTTCACACCCTTATACTTGATGTTTATGTTCTGGCAGCCGTTCCACACCCAAGACGGGGTCTCGAAATCATTGAAGAAATTAAGTGGCTTGACACCGGTGAGAGGCGTTACGAAAGATGACGGGTCGACATCGGCTGCGGCCGACAATGCACGCACTGGGTATCTCTCTAAAATCTCAATGATATTCCACGCAGGAGCCTTGCCGCTATAGGCATCGTAATAGTAATGCAACATCAACAGAGCGCGGTCACCTGTCTTGAGGTCAAAATCGTCGATATTGTTCACAAAGAATGCGGTATCGCTGAATTCGGGAGCTACGGTCGCCTTGTTTACGGTATACAACCCCTGCAGGCGGTGCTCAACGGTGTACCCTGCCTCGGCCGGGCCACAGGAATTGGCAAGCAATAGAGCCACGAAGGCGGCAACGATGCTATAAAGTTTTTTCATAGATTGTATCAGTTAAAAAATTCGGATGCGAAGATACAAACAAAATGTCAAACGGTGCCCCTATTTGTGTTAATAAATACTTTAAAGTTTTATTTTTAATGCAGGCAGCAAAAACAGGGAGAAAAAAAACGCCGCAGCCTTTGTTGAAGATATAATTTTAATTATCTTCGCAGACTGAAAGAGATTATGTTTCACATT
>CALBKR010000141.1 GCA_937896105.1 uncultured Bacteroidales bacterium | reverse complement strand
ACAACCGCGAATTCGCTACAATGCTTACAGGACGATTCAACATAAGCAATCTGCTGGCCATATATGGTGCGGCCATTGAACTGGGCAAGGAGCCTGAAGAGGTTTTGCGTATAATGAGCACCTTGAAGCCTGTTTCGGGACGCTTTGAGGCATTGCACTCACCCAATGGTTATTCTGCCATTGTCGACTATGCGCACACGCCCGATGCCATCAAGAATGTATTGGGTACAGTGAACGAGGTGCTTCGCGGCAGGGGAAACATCATAACTGTAGTCGGTGCAGGCGGCAACCGTGATAAGGGCAAACGCCCCATAATGGCTGTTGAAGCGGCCAAGGGCAGCAGCAGGGTAATCCTGACATCGGACAACCCCCGCAACGAAGACCCCCAGGAGATAATCAACGATATGCTTGCCGGGCTCAACGACGAACAAAGGAGAAAGACAATTGCCATAACCGACCGCAAGGAGGCTATCAGGACAGCCTGCGCTTTGGCACAGAAGGGCGATGTGATAGTCGTTGCAGGCAAAGGGCACGAGAACTATCAGGAGATACAAGGTGTCAAGCACCACTTTGACGACAAGGAAGTTTTGAACGAAATATTTAACCAATAACACGATATGCTGTACTACATATTTGACCTCTTATCCGCATTGGATTTACCTGGAGCAAGACTGCTGCACTACACCTCGTTCCGTGCATTGCTTGCGATAATCATATCGCTGTTTGTATCGGCGTGGTTCGGCAGCTACCTGATAAAGTATTTCAAGAAGAAGCAGATAACAGAGACACTGCGTGACTTTGACAAAAACAACCTTAAGGCCGGAGTACCGACAATGGGAGGTCTTATCATTATCATTGCAATACTGGTACCGTGCCTTCTCATAGGCAACCTGGGCAATGTATATATGCTGTTGCTCATATTGTCTACGGTATGGCTGGGCATACTTGGTTTTGCCGACGACTATATCAAGACTTTCAAGAAGAACAAGGACGGCATATCGGGCAAAACCAAAATCATTGCACAGGTAGGTCTCGGGCTCGTTATCGGACTCACACTCTGCTTCAGCCCACAGACAGTGATGCGCGACAACGTAACTGTTGAAAACAATGGAGTAAAGACAGTACAGCTCAGCGAAAAGGCAACAAAGGAGAACAAGACAACAATACCGTTCGTAAAGGGGCACGATGTCAACTACAGCGAGATAATGTCGTTCTGCGGCGATTATAAAGAAGAGGCCGGCTGGGCACTGTTCGTTATCGTAACAATCATCGTTGTTACGGCCGTTTCCAATGGCGCCAACCTTAACGATGGTATGGACGGTATGCTTGCCGGCAACGCAGCTATTATAGGAATAGCATTGGCTATACTGGCATACGCATCGAGCCACGTCACGTGGTCGGGATACCTTAATATAATGTTCCTGCCGGGAGGAGAAGATGTTGTAGTCTTCACATTCGCTTTCATTGGAGCACTAATTGGTTTCCTCTGGTACAATTCATTCCCTGCACAGGTGTTTATGGGCGACACCGGCAGTCTCACCATCGGTGGCCTTATAGGCGTCATTGCCATATTGCTGCACAAGGAGATTCTATTGGTACTGCTCTGCGGTGTATTTGTAGCCGAGAACCTTTCGGTTATGGCACAGGTAGCCTATTTCAAGAAAGGCAAGAGGAAAGGTGTCAAACAGAGGCTTTTCCGCCGTGCCCCGTTGCACCACCACTACAATATCGAAGACGAGAAACTGGACAAGGAGTGCACATACGTGTTCAAAGGCCCGCAGAGGCCACTGCACGAGGCAAAGGTTACGGTGAGGTTCTGGATTGTGACAATTGTTATGGCAGCCATAACACTTATGACGCTTAAGATAAGATAATGGAAAAGAGAATAGTCATATTAGGCGGAGGCGAGAGCGGATGCGGAGCAGCAATTCTGGCAAAGAAATTAGGGTTCGAGGTTTTTCTTTCGGACTTTGGAACCATTGCCGACAAATACAAGCAGATGCTCGACGAGCACAACATCCCTTGGGAAGAAAAAGGACATACTGAGAGGCTGATACTGAATGCAGGCGAGGTCATAAAGAGTCCCGGCATTCCCAATGAGGCACCGATTGTTGTAAAAATCAAGGATGCCGGCATACCCATTATCTCGGAGATTGAGTTTGCCGGACGCTACACAAGGGCAAAGATGGTGTGCATAACAGGAAGCAACGGCAAGACAACCACTACCTCGCTCATTTACCATATATTCCGCGAGGCCGGGCTCGATGTAGGCCTTGCCGGCAACATCGGTAACAGCCTTGCATTGCAGGTAGCCCAAGGCGACAGGGACTACTACATCGTGGAGCTCAGCAGCTTCCAGCTCGACAATATGTATGAGTTCCGCGCAAACGTGGCAGTGCTTATGAACATAACACCCGACCACCTGGACCGCTATGGGTACAATATGCAGAACTACATCGATGCAAAGCTACGTATTCTACAGAACCAGCAGCCCGACGATGCTTTCGTCTACTGGAACGACGACCCCATAATAAAGAAGGAGCTCCCAAAGTACAAGCACGGAAAACTCTACCCGTTTGCCGAGGAGAAACAGGATGGCGCCGCAGCATATACGCACCAGGAGAAGTTAGTCTTTACCGAGCCCACACCTTTTAATATGGAACTCGAGGAGCTGTCACTGACAGGCAAGCATAACCTCTATAACTCAATGGCTGCCGGTATTTCGGCCAATGTTGCCGGCATCCGCAAAGAGACCATACGCGAGGCATTGAGCAGTTTCGCGGGTGTCGAGCACAGGCTCGAAAAGGTTGCAATGGTGGGTGGTGTAGAGTATATCAACGACTCGAAGGCTACCAATGTAAACAGTTGCTGGTATGCATTGCAGAGTATGAAAAAGAAGACCATTCTGATACTCGGCGGCAAGGACAAAGGCAATGACTACAATGAGATTGCCGACCTTGTAAAGGAGAAATGCTCGGGACTGATCTTCCTTGGAGCCGACAACAGCAAATTGTTGGATTTCTTCAAGGATTATGGGCTTCCCATCGCCGACACCCACAGTATGGAGGAGTGTGTAAGAATGGCATACAAAATGGCAAAGAGTGGCGAAACCGTGCTGTTGAGCCCTTGTTGCGCAAGTTTTGACCTTTTCAAGAGCTATGAAGATCGTGGACGACAGTTCAAGAATATTGTTTGCAGACTATAAACTATGGGAGGAGATAAATTAAAACGCATTTTGTTCAAGGGCGATAAGATAATCTGGGTTATCTTTATCGTGCTTTGTGCTATCTCCTGGATAGAGGTCTTCAGCGCTACCAGCCGACAGACCTATGAGACAGGCAACTACTGGGGACCTATCATCAAACACACCGGGTTCCTTGTCGGAGGCGTGTTTGTCGTCTGGTTCATACATAATCTCAAGGCACAATGGATAGACAGGTTCAGCAAGGCAATATATTGGGTAGGACTTTTAGGACTTTTATATGCACAGGTAAATGGTGCAAAGCTGAATGACAGTGCCCGATGGATAAGCTTTGGATTCTTCACGTTCCAGCCAATGGAAATTGCAAAGATGGGTCTGGTAATGATGACCGCACGTATTCTTGCACAACACCAGGACAACAACGGAACCGACAGCAAGGCGTTCAAGAAGATAATCATATACAGCATTGCGCCAGTCCTTATCATATTAAAGGAGAACCTATCATCAGCGTTCATTCTGGCATTTACTGTGTTCCTTATGATGTTTATAGGCCGTGTACCTACACGACAGCTCCTCAAGACTATCGGTTTCGGGCTGGCAGTAGGAGCAATCGGTCTCTTCGCAATTCTCAACACCCCCGAAAGTGCAAAGGAGTCAAGTATCGGCAGCAAGGTAGTAACTTGGAAGCACCGAATTATGGATGCATTTGACTCTGAGCCAATAACTGCCGAGGAGTATGACCCTGGTGAAAATGAGCAGAAAACATATTCACACATAGCCGTTGCATCAAGCAACATAATCGGATGCGGCCCCGGCAACTCAATACAACGCGATTTCATTCCACACGCCTATTCCGATTTCATCTTTGCTGTGATAATAGAGGAACTCGGGCTGTTAGGAGCCATTGGTGTACTGATGCTGTACCTTACACTATTGTACAGAAGCGGAAAAATAGCAAAGAGATGTGATGACCCCTATATGGCCTATCTTTCAATGGGAATAGGAATGATTATTGTAATGCAAGCGTTATTGCATATGTATATCTCCGTAGGTGACTTTGTCACAGGACAGCCACTGCCACTGATGAGTCAGGGAGGAACATCAGTACTGATAAACTGTATATACATCGGTTTCATATTGAGCATCAGCCGATATGCAAACCAGGTAAGCAAAAAAGGCTAAAGCATAAGAAACGAACAACCATAAAGCGATTATGAAAAAAGAGTACAGAATAATCATTAGCGGAGGAGGCACAGGAGGACACATATTCCCGGCTTTATCCATTGCCGATGCCATAAGAGCAAAGCATCCCGAAGCAAAGATATTATTCGTTGGCGCCGATAACAGGATGGAGATGCAGCGTGTACCCGACGCCGGATACAAGATTGTAGGCCTTCCTATTGCCGGTTTCAACCGCAAGAACCTGTTGAAGAATTTCAAGGTTCTGTGGCTCATATTCAAAAGCCAGCGTATGGCCAAGAAGATAATAAAGGAGTTTGCGCCACAGGCTGCTGTCGGCGTTGGAGGATATGCAAGCGGCCCCACATTAAAGATGGCCGCCAAAATGAATATACCCACACTCATACAAGAGCAGAACTCCTATGCAGGCGTGACAAACAAGATATTGTCGAAACGTGCAAAGATGATTTGTGTTGCATACGAAGGTATGGAACGTTTCTTCCCTCACGAGAAGATAAAGATAACAGGCAACCCTGTGCGCAAGAACCTGCTCGAGATGCGCGCAAACCGCAGAGAAGCGATGAAGGCTATGCAGCTCGACGAGAACAGGAAATGTGTGCTTATTGTAGGCGGAAGCCTTGGAGCACGCAGCATAAACGAGGGTATGATGGCAAACATAGAGCTGATAAGAGCCAACAAGGAGATACAGTTCGTGTGGCAGACAGGAAAGCTCTATTTCGAGGAGATGAAGAGAAGGGTTGATGAGGTTGGAAAGCCCGAGAACCTAACAATAACCGATTTCGTGTCGAATATGGGCAATGCCCTTAGCGCCGCCAACCTTGTCGTGTCGCGCGCGGGTGCCGGTTCGATATCGGAGTTTGCCCTTCTTGGCAAGGCTGTCATTCTGGTGCCCTCACCCAATGTATCCGAGGATCACCAGACCAAGAATGCAATGGCACTTGTGGAAAAGGGCGCAGCAATATATGTAGCAGATGCCAATGTAAAGGAAGAGCTTATACAGAAAGCCATAGAGACAGTGAGCGACGATGCCGGAATAGCACAGCTCGAGAACAACATAGAGAAGATGGGCAAGCCGAATGCAGCGGATGATATTGCTGACGAGGTGCTTATGCTTGCCGATGCATATATGGAAAAGGAGACAAGACGCAGGAAGGAGAAAATTAAATAATGGAACTCAAGGATATCAAATCGGTATATTTCCTTGGCGCAGGCGGAATTGGTATGAGCGCCCTGGTAAGATATTTCCTCAACGAAGGCAAGTTCGTTGGAGGATACGACCGCACGCCCAGTGAACTGACAGGCAAGCTCATTGAGGAGGGCGCAGTGCTGCACTTTGAGGAGAATGCCGACCTTGTTCCTGCCGAGTGCAAGAACCCGGCATCGACGCTCGTCGTGTACACACCGGCAATACCGGCCGACCACAAGGAGTGGGAGCTGTTCCGCAATGGCGGGTTTACAATAAAGAAGAGAGCCGAGGTGCTTGGTATAATAACAAGAGGGAAACGCGGCGTATGTGCAGCAGGCACACACGGCAAGACAACGACCTCGACGATGACAGCACATCTGCTGCACAGCTCAAGCATCGATTGTGCAGCTTTCCTCGGTGGCATATCAAAAAACTACAAGAGCAACCTCATAACAACCGGCAAGAGTAACTTTGTTGTCATTGAAGCCGACGAATATGACCGTTCATTCCTGCATCTGCAACCATACGTGGCAACCATCACATCGGCCGACCCCGACCACCTCGACATATACGGCAACAAGGAGAACTACCTTGAAGCATTTGCACAGTTCACCGAAAGAATTGTCGACGGAGGCTACCTTATTATACACGAAGGCCTTGAGGTGAAGCCGAGGACAAAACCAGGCGTCAGCATCTACACATACAGCAGGGAACAGGGCGATTTCCGTGCCGAAAACATACGCATTGGCGGCGGAACAATAATATTCGACTACGTATCGCCCTGGCAAAGGATTGATGATGTTGAACTTGGCGTACCTATGAGTATAAACATCGAGAACGGTATTGCATCAATGGCAATGGCCGAGATTTGTGGTGCGACAGCCGAAGAGATAAAGGCTGCTATGAAGAGTTTTGCCGGAGCCGAGCGCCGTTTTGATTTCCATATAAAGGAGGAAAACCTGGTACTCATCAGCGACTATGCCCACCACCCCGATGAGGTGAGCGCCTGTGCAAAGTCGATAAAAGAGCTCTACAGCGACAAGAAGATTACAGTGCTGTTCCAGCCGCATCTCTTCAGCCGCACAGCCGATTTCTACAAGGAGTTTGCACAAAGCCTGTCAATGTTCGACAAGGTAATACTTGTAGACATATACCCTGCAAGGGAGAAACCCATCCCAGGCGTAACAAGCAGGCTTATATATGACCATCTTGCCCCGAGTGTCGAGAAGAGTATGTGTAGCCGCGCCGGAGTACTCGACGCAATAGAAGAGATAAAGAACGAAGTGGAAATTCTTGTTTCTCTCGGAGCAGGAGACATAGAAAACGAGATACCGCAGATAAAAAAAATACTCAATAACAGATAATGCTTAAGAAGAGATACCTGAAATACATCATCATAGCAGCATTGGTATGCTACGGGCTGTTTGTTTTTGTCATTATTCCACAGCAGAGAGACAATGACAAATGCAAGGAACTTGTCATAAGCATATCGGGCAACAGGCTTGGCACTATCAATAACGGAGAGATTGTAGATATACTTACAAACGAAGGACTGTATCCGAAAGGCAAGACGATGGAAAGTATCAGCTGCCTTGAAATTGAGAATTTTGTCAAGGCAATGTCCCTGGTCAAGAAATGTCAGGTCTACAAGACCAATGACAATAGAATGAAGATGGATCTTGTATGCCGTGAACCGGTAATAAAGGTATACGACAAGGCCGGAAAGTTCTATTATGTCGATATAGAGGGCAAGAAGATAACAGATATTAAGAAACCGTTGCTGCTGCCGGTAGTGTCAGGAGAGGTTGATGACAGTATGCTTGGATATGAGCTCAAGAGCATAGTCAAAGCTATAGACAATGACCCATTCTGGCTCGCACAGATTGAACAGATATATTTCAACAGCGAGAAGGAGATTATAATAACACCTAAAATGGGCAACCACATTATTGAGTTGGGGAATGTCAGGATGCTCGACAAGAAACTGGGCAATCTCAAGGTCTTCTACACCGAAGCGCTGAACACCGTAGGGTGGGATAAATACAGTAAACTGAATGTCAAGATAAGCAATAAAGTAATTTGCACCAAAAGGGAAAAATAGATATGGGAAACAACTATTACATCGCAGCCATTGAGCTCAGCTCCTCAAAGATTTCGGGAGTTGTGGGAATGGAAACTACCGAAGGTATAAGGATACTTGCAACCGCAAGCACGCCTGTCGACGGTTTCATATCCAAAGGAATTGTACGCAATGTCGACAAGGCGAGCCAGGCCATAACAGACATTATAAACATTCTTGATGCCACACTAAAGGAGGTGAGCATTAAAAAGGCGTATATATCCTTTGCCGGGCTCAGCACCCACAGTATAAGGTCAAAGGTGAGCCGCGGATTTGGGGAGTACATAAAGATTACAAAAGATATAATCGACGAGATGGAAAGGGAGAACCACGACACCTTCCAGACCCCCGAAGGATACAAGAGACTCCAGGCCGAAACCCAGGAGTACAAGTTCGACGGCAATGTCGACCTAAACCCCATAGGTGCCCCAACACAGTCAATAGAGTGCAACTACTTCAACATTGTGATGAAAGAGCAGTTCTACAAACAACTGCACGACAGTTTTGACCAGGCCGGCATAGAGATTGTAGACAGCCTTTGTGCCGCACGCCTCGATGCCGAGATACTGCTTCCCAAGGATTTATGCCGCAATGGCTGTGCACTTGTAAACATCGGAGCCGAAACCACAACCATATCTATCTATGACAACGAAATGCCTAAGATGCTCACGGTGCTGCCCCTTGGAAGCAACAACATAACCCGCGACCTCACAGCCGAACGCCTCTCGTTCGCCCAGGCCGAGGAGATAAAGATAACCCGCGGCTACAAGTCGACACTCAACGAAAACGAGGGTATCAGCAATGAGACACTGAACAGTGTCATCAATGCGCGTATGAGCGAAATTTTGCAGAATGTACGCTACCGGATAGAGGAGTCGGGTGAACGCGTACGCCACATAGTATTTACCGGCGGCGGCTCAAAGCTCAAGAACCTTGCACTGCTCCTGGAGGAGTTCCTGTCCAATTTCACTACCGAGATAAAACCCGAGCCGCAGTTCAACCTCATAAGCGAAAGCGAGGTAAACGTAAACGGTGTAATCACAACGGCACTTTACGGACTCCTGAAACAGGGAAAGGAGAACTGCTGCGAGGATAATATCGAGATGCCGCAGACCACCGGAAAAATCTTCAACGATGAGGAGATGGAAAATACCATAGACCCCGATGAAGAGGCAAGAAGGCGAGAAGAGGAGAGGAAGAAGAAAGAAGAAGAGAAGCAGAAACAGAGAGCCGAGAAACAAAGAATAAAGGAAGAGAAGCAGAAACAGAAGGCAGAAAAGTCATCAAGCTGGAACCTTTTCGGTTCGTTATTCGATGCAGCAAAGCAGTTCATCGACAACGCAACAAGAGAAGAGGATAGCAACACCGATGATGAAGACGATGATGACAACAGGGAGAGTAACTCAAAAGAGAACAAAGACAAATAAATGACACACAGGTATGGAAAATAAAGAACCAGCAAGACAGAGCCTACCATTCGCGATACCCACCGATGCCCCAAGAATAATCAAGGTCATAGGCGTTGGCGGTGGCGGCAGCAATGCAGTACAGAATATGTACCGCAAAGGCATACACAACGTGTCGTTTGCGGTATGTAATACCGATTTACAGGCGATGCAGAACTCGCCCATCCCAAAGAAGATACAGCTTGGACTTGCAATAACCGAAGGACTTGGTGCCGGAAACGACCCCGAAGTGGCACGCCGTGCAGCCGAGGAGAGCCGCGAAGAGATTGAAAAGCTCTTCAACGATGGTACAAAGATGGCCTTCATCACCGCCGGTATGGGTGGTGGTACCGGTACAGGAGCTGCACCGGTAGTTGCCGAGATTGCCCGTAGCCTGGGGATACTCACCGTTGGCATTGTAACCATCCCGTTCAAGTTCGAGATGAAAGGAAAGATAAAGCAGGCGCTCCGCGGTGTCATCGAGATATCAAAGCATGTCGACGCATTGCTTGTAGTCAACAACCAGCGTCTCATTGACATCTACCCAAAGATGGAGGTATCGAAAGGCTTCAAGGTGGTGGACGATGTACTCACGACTGCGACAAAGAGCATTGCCGAGATAATAACGGCACGCGGTGTCATCAACCTCGACTTCCGCGATGTGAAGAAGGTACTCAAGAACGGAGGCGTGGCCATTATGAGCTACGGTGTCGAGAGTGGCGAAATGCGTGTAATGCGCGCGTTCCACAAGGCGCTGCACTCACCGCTGCTCAACAATAACGATATCTACAAGTCGAAGAAGATACTTTTCAACATATACGAGAACCCCAATGACCCCATCCGTGTTGAAGAGATGGGCGAGGTAGAATCCTTTATGGAACAGTTCACCGATGAGAACATAGAGCTCATCTGGGGATACAGCAAGGATGCCAACCTCAAGGTTGGCGAAGTGAAGGTCACCGTGCTTGCCACCGGGTTCGGGATGAAGGATATCCCGGGAATGGGTCCCGAAGTCAATGCTGTAGAAGAGGAAGAAAAGGCAATAAGCCTCGAAGCCATAAAGAAGCAGAAGGAAGAGGAGCAGAAACTCGAACAGATGGTCAATGTCCTGTACAAGCCCGAATATAAGGTGTACATCTTCAAGGGCGACGAGATGTACAACGAGGAGTTCATCGCAGCACTCGACAACTCGCCCACATACAGCCGCAGCGCACAGGACCTTGAAAAGATTGTTGCCCTGCTCGGCGGCAGTGCAGTCGGATACGGCAGCAATGATACTGCCGAAGAAGACAAGGTGGAGGAAGAAGACGATGACAGTTTAGGCGTACCCGTATATTATAACGAAGAGACAAACGGGAGAAAGAATGCAGAGGAATAACCAATATTTGTAAACAGTAAAAAAAAGAAGGATATGGATTTATTTGATACCATCAGCAACGACATAAAGGAGGCGATGAAGGCAAAGGATAAAGTAGCACTCGACACCCTCCGAAACATAAAGAAAGTTCTCCTCGAGGCAAAGACAGCACCCGGAGCAGGCGACACCGTCAGCGATGAGACAGCCATCAAGCTAATTCAGAAACTTGTGAAACAGGGCAAGGAGTCGGCCGAGCTTTACAGCAGCCAGAACCGCCCGGAGCTGGCTGCAGAGGAGCTGGCACAGGTAGAGGTAATGTCGAAATACCTTCCCAAGCAGATGAGCGAGGAGGAGGTTACCGCAGTACTCAAGGAGATAATCGCACAGACAGGTGCAACCGGCCCGCAGGATATGGGAAAGGTAATGGGTGTTGCGACAAAGCAGCTCGCCGGCAAAGCCGAGGGGCGTACAATATCAACTATCGTAAAGCAGTTGCTTGCCTGAAAATCAGTCAAACAGTTCGCGTAGCACCTCGGCCGACTTTAGTTCGGGGAAATCCGGGAGATGCAGACGATAATAACGTGAAAGGGTTGCGAGGTACTCACCTCGCAACTTTCTGTTCAATGAGAGCAGATGCATCGAGTCGTACCCCGTGCGCAACAGCCCGATGAAAGAGACCGCATCGGCAGGCATAAGGAAATGCGGATGCAGGGGATGTTCGCGCGCGACGCATCCCTGTGCAAGGTCAAGATAACAGCCCGGGGCATAGCCATCGAGATTGGGATATATACCGAGGAAATGCAGCAGCTGCACCATAAATACCAGATGGAAATCGGCATAGCCCTGTTCAAGAGTGTCGAGCAGTGTAAGCGACCTGTCAAGGAAGGTAAACAAGGATTCATCCCTCCCGCTTTCACGCAACGCGAATGTAAGCAACTCGGCAAGATAAAGCGCCATAGAGGACTTTACCACATCGTTCTGTATTGTAGAGTAAAGCAGATAGGGTTGCACCTCACCTATGCGTGACAATGATGCACCCTCCTTGACATTGGCAGTGAAGGAGAGCATCGACAACGGCTGGAACAGCACATTGCGCACCCTACCGCGCTTGCTGCGCGATATTGGCACCAAAAACGACATACGTCCACGTTGTGCAGTATATATGTCGGCAATCATAAGGCTGTCGCTGTATTTAAGTGTACGCAACACAATGCCTTCGAATTTCTCTACCATATCCCTCCTAAATAGCCATTCCAACAGCAAAGCTATAAAAAATCCGTCAAATTCTTTGCCAATTCAAAAAAAGGTTTAAGTTCGTCACTTTCTTTTTGTTCTTCAGCTTCTTTATACGAAATCATTTTTACTTGGACACTAACCTTTTTTATTTCACAATCTGCAATCTGACAATCTTCATCCATTTCAAGTCTGAACGCCAACGCATTTGATAAACCGTTTCCTGAACGCTCTTTTAAACCTAGCGCATATTCTTCCAAACTAGATTCACACAACATGCGACTTGCACCTTCTGGAATATACAAAGTTGTTCCTCTACCTCTTGCAACTGTATCAATTGTAGAATCTGGTAAAACAGAAGACGCAGGATCTGCAATACAAACCCAAAAATATTTTCAGTCAAAACAGATTGCATCATC
>CALBKR010000140.1 GCA_937896105.1 uncultured Bacteroidales bacterium | reverse complement strand
CGACCCCCTGATTAACAGTCAGGTGCTCTAACCGACTGAGCTACTGAAGAATTTTTGTCGCCCTTTTTGTTTGACGATGCAAAAGTAGTATATCTTTTTATTTACTGCAAGTTTTTCGGCTTTTTTTTCATCACAACAGCAAAAATATAAGCAACAGTACCCGCTTTTAGAGAAAAAATCCCAAAAACTGATAGCAAAACCACAATAATCAGGAAGCAAAAGTGTATCTTCGCGGTTGCTAACAAAAAGATGTCAACAATGAAGAGAAAAATAGCCATACTGCTGCTGATGTTCACTACCCTATCGGCAACCACCGTTAAGGCCGACGACAAGCATAAGTTTCATCTTGCACGCCAGGTTTCAATAATCAACGCCATAATAAAAGACCTCAATCTTTTCTATGTCGACAGCATAATGCCCGAGATAATGATAAACAAGGGTATTGATGCGATGCTTGGCAACCTCGACCCATACACCCAGTATTACCCCGAGGAGAAGAGCGAGGAGCTGAAGATGATGACCACAGGCAAATATGCCGGCATTGGCTCGGTAATACGTTTCCACACCGAAAAGAAGACAACCGTGCTCACCGACCCATACGAAGGGATGCCGGCTCAGAAGGCAGGGCTCAAAGCCGGAGACCTCATCATATCCATCGACGGCAAGGAGGTAAAAGGAATGAGTACCGACAGCGTGAGCGATATGCTTCGCGGTGAACCGGGCACAACGCTCACCATCGAGTACGAGCGCCCCGGCAAGAAGGGAACCGACAAGGTTAGGCTGGAACGTGAAAGTATTGCCCTGCCGGCCATCCCCTATTACGGTATGCAGGAGAGCAATACAGGATATATCGTTCTCAACAGTTTCACCGACGGATGTGCAAAGGAGATGAGCAGGGCTGTAATAGACCTTAAGAAGCAGGGTGCCACATCATTAATAATAGACCTGCGCAACAATGGCGGCGGACTGCTCAACGAAGCGGTTGAGATTGTAAACCTCTTTGTCCCCAAAGGAAAGGTAATAGTAACGACAAAAGGCAAGATAAAGCAGTCGAACGAGACCTATAAAACACAGAAGAACCCTATAGACACGGAGATACCCATTGCTGTCCTTGTAAACGGACAGACAGCATCGGCATCGGAGATTGTGGCAGGTTCACTGCAGGACCTCGACAGAGCTGTCATCATAGGCAGCCGCACATTCGGCAAAGGCCTTGTACAGAGCACAAGACAGATACCGAGCGGAGGTTACCTGAAGTTGACGACTGCAAAATACTATATCCCCAGCGGCCGTTGCGTGCAGGCACTCGACTATTCGCACGTCATTGACCAGGGCAAGACATCGCGTGTTCCCGACAGCCTCACCACAGTATTCTACACCGAGGCCGGCCGCGAGGTACGTGACGGCGGCGGCATACGCCCCGACATCGAGCCGAAATCGGAGGAACTTTCAACTCTGCTGTTCTATCTTATGCAGGATATTTCAATGTTTGACTATGCAACAGAGTACACTTTGAAACACGACAGCATTGCACCGGCAAGAGAGTTCGAAATAGATGACCAGGATTACGAAGAGTTCAAGAAACTGCTCAAATCGCGTAATTTCAGCTACGACCTCATAAGCGTCAAGGTACTTAAGGAGCTCAAAGAGGCAATGGAGTTCGAAGGCTTCACCGAAATAGCCAAAGAGGAGATAGCATCGCTCGAGAAGAAGCTGCAGGCCAACCTCGACCACTCACTCACACATTTCGAGAAGGAGATACGCGAACTTATCGCTGATGAGATTGTACTGCGCTATTACGGGCAGAAGGGGCAGATAATCTATGGCTTGCGCAAAGATACCGACATAAAGGAGGCATACAGGATTCTTGGAGACGAGAAGGAGTACAGAAAGAGACTTTCACCAGTAGAAAAATAGAGCAATTCGCGCGGCTTTTGCCGCGCGAATTGCTCTATAATACAGACTATTCCACCGCAATAATTACCGCCCTCCCATTTTCGGAACCGATGCGGAAAGACCTCTCGCTGCCCAACTGGCGCACCACCGTATCACCGTCGGCAACTATTTTAAGATTAGAATAAGAGGTATAAAGCGATTCCTTGCTTTTGGAAGAGGCATAGCGTTTCATCACAAGCATAGAATCCTTAGGAAGCCGCCCGCCGCTGTATAATAGACTATCGCCTACAAAAATCTCACACTCACCGCCACAATAACTATCATCGAAAGAGATTTTACAAGCGGCCGTATTCTCCCCTTGCTTTTCCATCTCCCCCACCGCATAATATGTAAACAGCAATATCACCAGCAACAGCAAGGCAAAAAACAGCACGTTACCCTTCAGGAAACGCATATTCGAATTACTACTCTTTTTAGTACGCATAACAACATTTAAAATCCTCGGCTAAGATAGCAATAAACAGCTATCCGAGCAAAACAAAAAGCCCGAATTGCCACCGAAAAAACAAAAAAGCAAATAATTTCCCACCAAAAGACAAAATATACTCCAAATACTTGCATAGAAGAGCAAATATTGCTAAATTTGCAGTGAAAGATGATGGAGAGGGGCTGGCAAGCCCCTCTTTTTCATAGAAACACAAGACGAAATCATATCATACACTCAAAATATAATAAAACAATATGATTGACAGACAACAAGTAATCGACCTCACAAACGAGTGGCTCGCCGACAAAGAGTATTTTTTGGTAGATGTAATCATCAGCAAGGACGACAAGATAACAGTGGAGATTGACCACGCCGAGGGTGTGTGGATTGAGGACTGTGCCGACCTGAGCCGTCACATCGAAAGCCAGCTCAGCCGTGAGACCGAAGACTATGAGCTCGAGGTTGGTTCTGCAGGCCTCGGACAGCCGTTCAAGGTGATACAGCAGTACAGGAACCACATTGGCCTTGAGGTTGAGGTGCTTACAAAAGAGGGGCGCAAGCTGAAAGGTATACTGAAGGATGCAGCCGACAGCAGTTTCACGCTCACCGTCAGCAAGAAAGAGAAGCCCGAGGGTGCAAAGCGCCCCATCCTTGTCGAGGAGGATTTGCAGTTCGCCTACGACAGCGTAAAATACACGAAATACATAATAAATTTTAAATAAAATGGCAAAGAAAGAAGAAACAGTAAGCCTTCTTGATACATTTCAAGAATTCAAGGAGTCGAAGAACATCGACCGCACAACAATGATCAGCGTGCTCGAGGAGAGCTTCCGCAAAGTAATCGTAAACCTCTTCGGTTCCGACGAGAACTACTCGGTAATCGTCAACCCCGACCGTGGCGATTTCGAGATACAGCGCCGCCGTGTCGTTGTTGCCGACAACGAGGTTAAAGACAGCAACCTCGAGATATCACTCAGTGAAGCACAGCTCATCGATGACACATTCGAAGAGGGTGAGGAGGTAAGTGAAATCGTAAACTTTGCCGAGTTCGGCCGCCGTGCCATCCTCAACCTGCGCCAGACGCTCGCTTCAAAAATTCTGGAGCTTGAGAAGGACAGCCTTTACAACAAGTACAGCGAGAGAATCGGCCAGATTGTAAGCGGCGAGGTGTACCAGATATGGAAGAAGGAGTTGCTGCTCGTAGACGACGAGGGCAACGAGCTCATTCTCCCCAAGACCGAGCAGATACCGAGCGATTTCTACCGTAAGGGTGACAATGTACGCGCAGTTGTTGCACGTGTCGACAACCAGAACAACAACCCGAAGATTATCCTCAGCCGTACATCTCCTATGTTCCTCCAGCGTCTTTTCGAGCTCGAGGTACCCGAAATCAATGACGGTCTCATCACCATCAAGAAGATTGCCCGCATCCCCGGCAAGCGTGCAAAGATTGCTGTCGAGACATACGACGAGCGCATCGACCCCGTAGGTGCATGCGTAGGTGTAAAGGGCTCACGTATCCACGGTATCGTACGCGAACTCCGCAACGAGAATATCGACGTTATCCCTTACACATCAAACATCGAGCTTTTCATCAAGCGTGCACTCAGCCCTGCCAAGATCCAGGAGATTACACTCGACGAGGAGAA
>CALBKR010000139.1 GCA_937896105.1 uncultured Bacteroidales bacterium | reverse complement strand
CCAACGACCCCGAGATTACAAATCACGTGCTCTGGCCAACTGAGCTAAAGAGGCGTTATACTTATTGCGCTGTTACCGTTGTAAAGCGAGTGCAAATGTACGGTTTTTTTTTTAACCGCAAAACATTTTCTGCTTTTTTTTCATCATAAACGGCAAAAATCGCCTTTTCAAGTTCCAAAAGCCCTCAAAAAAAAGGAAGAAAACCCAAATTCCGCCACACCTTTACGACAGCATTTCAGCCCTCTGCAATCTGCTATCCGTACTCCATCATCCCATTTTCGCTTGCAAAACGGTTAAACAGATTTTCTTTTAAAGATTAATTCCAAACCACTCAAGAATATAATTTGCATTTTTAACAAAAAGCGAAGGTGACCCAAAGTCACCTTCTTTTGTATGAGGCGTGAATAAAAAGTAAAGTTCAAGGCTTGTGAAGGCTTCAAAACCGCAGTTTACTAAGCGTAAATGAGGATTTTGAAGCCAAACGTAACGTAGAAATTTGCTTTTTAGTCACCCTCGTATATAGGCATAATAAACCTTTATTTGTTGCGGTTCTTCTCTATCTGCACCTTGATGGCATCAATTGCGCCAAGCAGAGCATCCTCGAAAGTGTCACTGGTCTTGGCAGCAAAGAGTTCTCCATTACCTGTTGACAAACGCAGAGCAACCTCCTTGTTCATTGCTGTCTCGGGCTTAATCAACTTCATATTCACATCGAGTGCTGTTGCACCCTCGCAAAGTTTCTCGAGCTTGGCAACCTTTTTCTCAACAAACTCCAACAACTGCTGTGTTGCATCAAAATGAACTGATTGAATCCTTGTCTCCATAATAAATCCTCCTATTATTTAGTTATTACCGGCTCTTGGATGAGCCTTATCGTAAAAATTCTTCAAATCCTCGAAACTCAGGTGTGTATATATCTCCGTTGTTGCAAGCTGCCTGTGCCCCAACAACTCCTTAACAGCCCCGAGCTCGGCATTGTTGTTGAGCATTGCGGTGGCAAAGGTGTGGCGCAGCACGTGCGGGCTCTTTTTCTTTATTGAGGTGACACGCTTCAACCTTTTGTTGACCATCCTGTAGATGCTGCTTGTGCTTATCCTCTCGCCCCTGGACGATAGGAACAACGCACCGCCGGCACCGGGGGCAAACTGCGCACGCTGCTCGAGATACTCACCCATTGCACTCCTCAAGCCCGAGGCAAAGGGGATTATCCTCTCTCTATTGCGTTTTCCGAGTACTTTGAGAGCGCAGGCCTGCATATCTACCGATGCGACATCGAGCCCTATGAGCTCGGATAGGCGTATTCCTGTCTCGTAGAAGAGCTGTAATATCATCCTGTCGCGGCAAGCAGCATACCCATCACCGTACTCCTCGCTGTCGAGCAGCTTATCCATCTCGTCCTCGCGGACAAAGGCCGGCAGCTTCTTGCGGCACTTGGGTCCCTTAAGACCATCGACAGGGTTGCCGGCGGCCTTGCCTTCGGCACGCAGAAAGTCGAAGAACGTACGCAAGGCGCTCAGCCTGCGGCATACCGACGACGGCGCGGCGCCGGCATCGATGAGCGATGCCACCCAAGAACGCACCACATCGGCATCGACCTCCCAGAAACAGAGCGACTCATCTATACGGGCGACATACTCCTTGAAAGCCTTGAGATCCTTCTCGTATGCCCGTAGCGTATGTGCCGAGTAGTTCCTCTCAACCCTCAAATACCCGATAAATGAGTCTATAAACATATTCGTTGCCGAAAGAAATGGTCTTTCGGCAACGAATATATATCACTTGAAATTAAAAAACAAGAAAATTCCGTTTTTTATTCTTCGTTAGCACGGAGTTTCTGAACATAGATAGCGTGCTCCATCTTGAGTCTCTTAAGCACTGAAGGCTTGTCGAACTGCTGGCGTGCGCGCAACTCCTTTACTACACCGGTCTTCTCGAATTTTCTCTTGAATTTCTTGAGAGCTCTTTCAATGTTCTCGCCCTCTTTAACAGGTACTACAATCATTTCCTATTTAATTATTTAGTTTATATTATTTTCACTTTAGACAAAATGCAGCGCAAAAGTAGATACATTTTCTTAATTGGCAAAACTTTTGAACCGTTTTTTGCGGAAATATTTTAAAAGGGCCTGCAAAAGCGTGCGACAGGACATCAATTGGCAAGACAAAACGAGATATAACAGCAAGAAGAAAAAAGAGTGTGACCTAAAAGTAAAATAGGACACGCTCTTTCTTTTAGGAAATGACTAAAAAGCGTATTTCTGCGTTACGCTTTTTAGTCATTTTCACGATAGTATGTACCTAATATATTATATTAGAGGTTGGGGTTAATGCTGTTCCACTCCGAAATTGCAGGAACGATGTTCAATGTAACGAGTTCGTCACGCATCTTGCATAGGTGTGCATAGCTTGCATCGAGCTTTGCAATCTCCTCGGGAGTGCCTACAGGCATCTTGTATGAGCAACCGTTGGCATCGAGAACCGTATCCATAGCCATCATAATGTGGTTATACTTCTCGTTAGAAACGTATGTACCTGCAGGATAACGGAATGTTTCACCACCCATAACCGAACGAATCATCTCAACAGAGAGGTATGAGGGGCTCTGGAATGAAGAGCGGCCACGCAG
>CALBKR010000138.1 GCA_937896105.1 uncultured Bacteroidales bacterium | reverse complement strand
AAGAGCTGCATTCATTGATAGAGAAGATACCGCCCTCCTCTATCGACAGGGAGAACAATCCCTTCTATGATATAATAATTAGTATCGTAGCACAACGGGATGCATTATAAAAAATGTTCCCGACATTGAGCCTGGAACATTTATTATAAAAGAATATCAAATTATCAATACTGCTCCTTCTCGTTAGGGAAATCGCATGTCTTTACATCCGTAACATAGCTGCCAACGGCATCGGTGATGATGGTGTTGAGGTCGGCATAACGGCGCAGGAATTTCGGGGAGAAATCGGCAGTCATACCAAGCATATCGGCATATACCAATATCTGGCCGTCCACATTTACACCGGCACCGATACCTATTACCGGAATGTTCACCTTTTTCGCTACCCTCTCGGCAAGCACAGCCGGTATCTTCTCGAGGACAAGGGCAAAGCACCCTGCCTCCTCTAGCAATTTTGCATCGGCAAGCAATTTGGTTGCTTCTGCCTCTTCTTTTGCGCGTACTGCGTATGTGCCGAACTTGTTTATGCTCTGCGGTGTCAGCCCCAGATGACCCATAATAGGAATACCGGCATCCAAAATCTTGCGAACCGATGGGAGTATCTCCTCACCACCCTCAAGCTTGAGTGCGTCGGCGTGTGTCTCCTTCATTATGCGTATAGCATTCTTCACAGCCTCGTCGGCATTCACCTGGTATGTGCCGAATGGCATATCTACAACCACCAAAGCGCGCTTAACTCCGCGCACTACGCCCTTGGCGTGATAAATCATCTGGTCAAGGGTTATAGGCAATGTAGTCACATTGCCTGCCATCACATTCGATGCCGAATCGCCCACGAGCAGTGCGTCTATTCCGGCGTTGTCAAGGATAGATGCTGTAGTATAATCATATGCGGTGAGCATAGCAATCTTCTCACCCTTGCGCTTCATTTCAATAAATCGGTGCGTAGTAACCTTGCGTGTGTCTTCCACCAAATACTTTGACATAATTCTTCCTTTTTTACAGTTAAAAATGTTTGTCTTCGTGTGCTTTTTGAAAGCGACGGCAAAGTTACATCATTTTTATCAAAAGGGGTAACTTTTTTGCTAAAAAACCGGGTATTAGAACTCTATGGAATAATATAATAAGTACAATCCATCAATTATTGAATATTTCATTAACTTTGCCGGAAAACGGAACAAACATCAATGAGAAAGATTATCTATTTCTTTGTGACAATAGTAGCAATGAGCTCGATGACATCCTGTGAGAAAGAGACCGATTTAGGCTATCCCAAGACTGTATCATTCACAAAGGATGGCGGTGAAAAAGTCATTGCAGGAACAACCGATTTTACCCACGCTCACATTCACGACTACAATAGTGGCGAGGACGGGGAGTTTGTGCCTCGTGAAGATGAGATTCAGTGTCAGGTCTACCAGTGGCTTACAGTTGAGTATCTCCGAAACAGCACCGAACTCAAGATTATTGCCGAGCCTAACAGCTCCGACAAATCCCGCAAGCTGCATATTGAACTACATTCGGGGCCTGAATATCATACTATAGAAGTAAAGCGGGAATAGGTAAAAGAGGGCAGGAAATATCCATTATATTATTTGCGCATTAACCTAAAGCAAACAATCGCGTTTCTTATGCACAATCGGGGCAAAGCCCCGTCATTACGCAGTTGGTATCCTCAACTACAAAACCGTTCGGGATACGGAATTGACGGCACATCGACATACTTTATGCTGAGTATTTCTGCAACCCGGTTGCAAATATGCATCCAGAACAGAATTCGCCGAACATAATCTCTCTGCTTGTTTGAATTTTTGCAAAAAAAATACTATATTAGCAAGATGTAATGAAGACGGAATATATATGAAGATAATACACACAGCCGACTGGCATCTTGGGCAGACATTCTACGGGTACGAGAGAAACCGTGAGCACAAGGTGTTCCTTGACTGGCTCTGCAGCGTCATCAAAGAACACAAAGCCGATGTTCTGCTCATTGCCGGCGATATATTCGACACACCGAACCCGTCGGCCGAGGCGCAAAGGATGTTCTACACATTCCTCACAAGGCTCACAGGCGAGAACAGCGACCTGCAGGTAATCATCACGGCCGGCAACCACGACTCTGCAGCCAGGCTCGAGGCACCGAATTCCCTGTTCGGGGTCTTCAATACGACGGTCTCAGGTATTGTGCACTACAAGAACGGCGAAATCGATTACGACAGGATGATAATCCCGTTGAATTCCGGTGGATGTTGCCTTGCAGTACCCTACCTGCGCAATAACGACCTGCCCGACGCCGACAGCTACAGCGCCGGTGTTGCAATGCTGTATGATGAGCTGTACCGTAGGGCAAAGGAGAGGGGATATTCTCCTATAATAGCAATGGGACACCTGCAGGCATCGGGTGCCGAGGTCTCTGTCGGAGATGTATCGGAGTATGCCATAATAGGCGGTATGGAGGGCATTGACACCCGTTTCGCAAATGAAGGCATCGCATACACGGCTCTCGGGCATCTGCACAGGGCTCAGCGTGTTGCCTGTCGCGAGAATGTCCGTTATTCCGGTGCACCGTTGCCGATGTCGTTTGCCGAGCGTGGGAACACGCAAAGTGTGACCGAGGTCGTAATCGACGGCAATGTTGTCGGCATTGAGAAAATCATCTTCGACACACCTGTAAAACTATTAAGTCTGCCATCATCACCGAAACCCATTGATGAAGTGCTAAAGGTGTTGGGCAATTTGCCCGACGGCGATGTAAACGACAATTCGCCCTATCTTGAGGTGCGTGTCAGCATAACAGCGCCCGACACTACCCTACGGCAGAAGATAGAGGATGTGTTGGCCGGAAAATCGGTGCGTCTGGCACGTGTCGAGGCAACCGGCGTCTCTTCGGATACCGACGCGAATCAAAAAACTATGACATTCGACGATTTCAGGCGCAAGAACCCGTTGGAAATAATACAGGATATGTACGAACGGAAATGCAAAGAGAGAATGCCCGGGCATCTGGTGGAGAAGTTGAACAATATAATAGAGGAGATAAGAAATGAAGATATTGGCAATAAGAGGCTGTAACCTGGCTTCGCTCGAAAGTGAATTTGCGATAGATTTCCGCAGTGAGCCATTGCGTTCGGCAGGTCTTTTCGCCATAACCGGCAATACCGGTGCCGGAAAGACAACCATTATCAATCTATTAATGCGCTTTTACGACTACAAACGCCTGCCACGACTGGAGAATGTAAAGCACGAGGTCAAGGTTGAGACAAGCGGCAAAACCACTGTCAGCGAGAATGATGTGAGGACAATTCTGCGCCGTGGAAAGCACAAGGGGTATGCCGAGGTAGATTTTCTTGCCGTAGACGGGAACGAATACCGCATACGCTGGAGCGTGTCAAGGACAAACAGCAGCCCTACAGGCAACCTTACGGCAGCGACACACGACCTTACCAACCTGACGACCGATGAGCACCGCAAACTGAGTGCCGAAGAATCGAAGAATGAATTGCCGCGTCTCATAGGGCTCCAATATGAGCAGTTCACACGCGCCGTGCTGCTTGCACAGGGAAAATTCTCGGCTTTCCTGAAGGCCGACGAGAACGAAAAGGCAGAGATGCTCGAGCGGTTGACAGGAACCGACATCTACAGCCGTATTTCGGCACGTATATACGCCCGTACGCAAGAGGTCAAGAAAGAGCTGCAGCTCATTGAGGCTAAACGGCAGGCTTTGCAACTGTTGGGTGCAGATGAAATAGCACAGTTGAACACTGCAAGAGAGCAACTGCTGAAGGAACTCGAAGAGAACAGGAAGAGCGTTGATATACTGAAGGCGAAACTCGAATGGATAGCACGCTTTGAGACCCTCAACAGCCAGATAGCGCTTGCAGCAAAGAGACTCGAAGAGACAAATGTAAAACTTGCTGCAGCTCAACCGGTTATAGGGAAACTGAAACTTATTGACAGTGTACAGCAGATACGTGATGAGTATCTCTCTATGCGCAACCACAAGCAGCAGATGGCCGAGGGTAGTCGTCTATTGCAGTCATTGGAGAGGCAACTCGCCGAGAAGGAGAACGACTCGAAGAGTGCACGAAAGCGTGTTGCCGAAACAGCTGCGGAACAGGAGAGGATAAACGGCGAATATCTGAATGTACAACCGCTGATAACCGAAGGTGCACAGCTCGAGAAGCAGTGTTCCGGTGACAGCAAGGCACAGGGTGAGCTTGCACTGGAAATCAGGCGTATCGAAGCCGAACACAACAAGAACCTCAAGGAGATTGAGCTGTGCAGGAAAGCTATCGCACAATTGCAGGCCGAACAGGTTGAGAAGAGGAACTGGTTCGAGAAGAATGTGGCATACGAAAGCTCCATTCCAATGATACCGAGCATCGTTGCCAATATCAAATCCATTGGCAATGAGCAGTTGTCGGCAAAGACAAAAGAGAAATCACTGGCCACAGCATCGCAGCTCCTTGCCGGGTTCGACAAACAGCTGACAGCGGCACGAAAGAGTGAAGAGGCGTTGAAGCAGACGATGTCGAGTGAGATAGCCGCTCTCCGCAAAAAGCTCATCGATGGCGAGCCCTGCCCTGTGTGCGGCAGCAGAAACCACGAAATCATTGAGATTGCTGCAAATCTTCTCGAGGAAAAACAGCTCGAAAAGGCAAAGGAGGAGAACAGACTGCTTATCGAACATATCGAGAAGAATATCGATGGAACGAGGATTGAAATCGAGAGGCTGAAGGCGGCAATATCACAGCATAATGAAGCAATTGCCCGGTATACCCAAGCCAATTTAGGCTACCTGCAGGGCGTTGCTGATGCTGCAGAGCTGCTCTCAGCGTCCGATGCCTCGAACCGCCTCACAAGACTCGCATCCGACTGGAACAGTTACAAGGAGCGTCTTGTTGCAATTGAGAACGATATTATTCTGCAGCTCCTGATAGAACTCGTAGGTGACCGTAAAGGGTTTGGCCAGAGGGAAGGTATAGCTGCCCGCTGCCCGGAAGTCCTCCCTCGACATTCTGATCATGGAAAGCAGGGTCTGGTGCATCATAACGGAGGGGGTCTGGACCACCAGACGGATATCCTCCGTCAGCTCCAGAAGCTCCGGAAGGGCCACCAGCGTTACATAAGCGCCAAATCCTGTAGCGAAAACGCACAGGCCCTCCGTATCCCGGAAGGCCTCCCGGGCAAACTTCGCCGCGGCAAGAAGGGACCGGACGGAATAATCCAGGGTAAAATCCCCGGGGCCCATGGGGGACTTTCCGTGGCAGGGCAGGTCAAAACGGACGCAGGCAGCCCGGAAAAAGGCCATCTCCTCAGCAATAGACTGCTGGATTTCATCATCCATGCTGCCACCCAGGCCGTGGACGCCCATCACCACACGGTGGGGAACCATACCATCCGGCAGGGTGATTCTGGTGGGAATTTTCAGTTCACCATCCCGCAGAAGGATTTCTCGGTCCATGGCATATCCTCCCTGATCAAAAAATCATAGAATCATCTTACCAGAAAGTTCCAACTTTATCAACAAATTTTTCTTACTTCGACCCCAAGCCTCCCCTCCTCCGCGCTAAGAGCCGCCTTCGGCGGTTGCGCTCTGTACACGCCTGCGGGCGTAGTGCGTAAGGGGAGGTGTCAGCCGGTCAGGCTGACGGAGAGGTCGCGCGGTACGGTGTGGGCTGAATATACAGTTGGGCGAAAACGGACTGCGGAGACGACCCCTCAGTCAAAAATCAAATAGATTTTTGACAGCTCCCCTTACACAGGGGAGC
>CALBKR010000137.1 GCA_937896105.1 uncultured Bacteroidales bacterium | reverse complement strand
CAATGATGGGCAGACCATAATCATTAAATAAACCAATCGCCTCACCAACAGCTGTTGGTGAGGCGATTGGTTTATACTCGAAATGCTTTATTTCATTCCTTTTACAATGTCGTATGTGTCGCTGGCAATCATCAGCTCCTCGTCGGTGGGGATAAGCAATACCTTTACGCGAGAGTTAGGAGTAGAGAGTACAGCCTCCTCGCCGCGCATCTTTGCATTCACCTCCTTGTCGAGTTCTACACCGATGAACTCAAGGCCTTCGAGGACAGCCTCGCGGCAGTCGGCCTGGTTCTCGCCCACACCGCCGGCGAAGATGATGACATCGACACCGCCCATTGCGGCAGCGTATGCGCCGATGTACTTCTTGATGCGGTAGAAATACATTGTGTTCGAGAGCTCGGCACGCTTGTTGCCTTCGTGGGCTGCGGCATTCACCTCGCGCATATCCGATGACACGCCCGAAATGCCGGCAACACCCGATTTCTTGTTGAGCATATCGGTGAGACCCTGCATATCAAGACCTGTCTTGTCCATAATGTAGGGGAGTGCACCCGGGTCTACATCACCGCTGCGTGTACCCATCATAAGACCGGCAAGCGGGGTCATACCCATTGATGTGTCAACGCTCTTGCCATCCTTTACGGCTGCTATGGAACCGCCGTTGCCGATGTGGCAGGTGATAATCTTGCTGCCCTCTGCAGGGATATTCAGCATCTCGAGTGCACGCTTCGTTATGTAGCGGTGCGATGTTCCGTGGAAACCGTAGCGGCGTACACCATACTTCTCATACAGTTCGTATGGCAGTGCGTACATATATGCGTAGTCGGGCATTGTCTGGTGGAACGACGTGTCGAACACACCTACCTGCGGCATCTCGGGTGCAACCTCCTTCACTGCGTTCACACCCTTGAGGTTTGCCGGGTTGTGAAGCGGTGCAAGGTCGTTGCATGCCTCGAAAACCTCGAGAACCTCGTCGGTGAGCAGTGTCGACTGGCTGAATTTCTCGCCGCCGTGTACCATACGGTGACCTACTGCATCAATCTCCTCGATAGACTTTACAGCGCCGTATTTCTCGCTTGTGAGTACATCAAAGATGAGGCGTACGCCGATAGTGTGCTCGGGAATTGCTGTGAAGATAGTCTCCTTCTCGCCATTGGGAAGGTTAAACTTGAGGAATGAACCCTCGAGGCCAATCTTCTCGATGCCGCCCTTTGCAAGCACGTTCTTTGTCTCTATGTCGATGAGTTGGTATTTGATGGATGAACTACCGCAGTTCAATACTAATATTTTCATATCGTAATGTCTGTTTTTTATGTTTGTACTCCGTTATTTCTTTGCTGCGATGGCCTGGTTTGCTGTAATTGCAACCATCATATATACATCTTCGATAGAGC
>CALBKR010000136.1 GCA_937896105.1 uncultured Bacteroidales bacterium | reverse complement strand
CACCTCGGCCAACATTAAAGGCGGCGGCTGGGGATTCAAAGGCGAGGCAGGAGCATCATTTAATATGAAAGACTTCAGCAGCAATAAATACGAATATGCCATAGTAAATATGAACATTGCCAAAAACAGCGTTTCAACTTCGGGTGTAGCAGCCGGTGCAGAAGCCTATATGACACCCGAAGCCTACAACGACATAAACGGCATCATTGATTCAACGCGTTCCCACACGAATTGCGCCTACCCATCCGACGAGAAAGGATTCGACAAGTTAATAAACGCCTATGGAACCCACGTAGTAAATTCCGCAAAATTAGGCGGGCAGTTGAAATATGCAATGAGAATGGATATAAGCAAAATAAAAGGCAGCTACGACTTAAAAGCATTTGCCAATATGAGCTATAAAGGATTCGGAGTAGAGGCAAACGCATCTGTTTCGGACGAATTAAAAAAGTCGTACGAGCAGAATCAAAGCCACATTCACACAACCGTTTCGGTTCTTGGCGGAAGCGATGCCGCAGCATTGGAAATTTTAGATAAAAACGGCATTATAGATAATGAAACATTTAGCAAATGGATAAAATCACTAACCGATAACGATAATCTTGCACTTGTCGATTTTGAAAGCGATGCTCTTATTCCATTATACGAATTTGTTGACAGAATAAATTACCCCGAGAGATACGAAGCATTAAAAAGTTATATGGAAAAGGGACGTATCGAATCAATTAACTCCATCAATATGGAATATCAATGCGGCACCTCTGTAAAAATCAACGGGCTTCCGGAATTCCCCACCTCGGGAACAGGTACCCTGATAAAAGACGTATATAACCACGGACAATGGGTTGGCCGAATATGCAACGAATATATCCCCGTCATCAACAAAAATGAGCGCATCACGATAGTATATCCTGTATTCTCTAACACCGTAAAATACAATATGGGCTATTTTATAGGAGACGCAGGACATAAGCCGGCCCGCGTATGTTGGCAAGGCGACAACCTCATCGTAACAGAATGCCACGAAGAGTCTATTGGTGAAAAAACTACACTCTACCTACGAGGCTCAGATGTTTCGTCTATATGTTACGACAATTACGTAAATGGAACAATAGAAGATGCCACAATCGTCGGATATATAAGTATTTTGGTACATAACTATCCTATTGTTAAGATATTCAATCGAATATGGATACGCGAAGATTATCGTCCTGCATACAATAATAACGGCGATGATATAGATTACCGTGGAAGGACATTCTATCATTTTGAAGTCGTTAATAATATTGCACCAAGCAATTGGCGCGTTACCTCTAAAAGCGATTTTCTCTCTATAAAAAAGACAATGGCAGATAATGGTGAATCCGAAGCAGGTATTGCAAATGCCTTTGGAAAGGAAAAAGTATTAGGCTTTGATAATTCGCTATCCGGATGGTACGAGGATTACTCTCATATAGGTGCTAATACGTATGGCGCATTTGGTTGCATAACAAATAAAGGAGAGTTTGATGGTATAGTTATAATTGGCGAGAATACATTCCAAGTTTCAGAAACCAATAATTGGAAAGACAAGAATTACTATGGTATTCGTATAGTCCAAGATATTGAACAATAAGCTATTATGTCATTCTAAAAAAATCATTTAATGCAAAATAATATGAAAAAGTATATATTCACAATATTGGCCATTGGACTTACAGCATTCTCATTAGTAAACTGTAGCGATGATGAAAAGAGAATCATCAAGACATCAGTCGAGATGAATAGCGATGAGGATTTTATGGAATTATCCCAAATTGGCAAAGAGTATAAAATAGACATTATTACCGAGAACGACGCCGCTTGGAAAGCCTCGATAGATGGTATTTTAGGTGATATTGCGTGGGAAGACACAATCGGTGTCGGCCCAAAGACAATCACACTTTATACATCCACCAACATTGCCGACGAAGATAGCTACGCCAACCTATGTATTACCTTCCCCGGACACGAAGAGAGCAATATAATTATCCCTTTAAAACAAGCCGGCAGAAACAGCAACCCCGACAATGCAACCCAAATAAAAGAGAGCAACAAAGCCTATGCAGTAGGCTTCGGTTATGACACAAGAGGCAGATGGGCCAATATTGCATCCGTTAAAGCCGAGATACTTAATACCAAGGCACTAATAAACAAAGAGATTATCTCGACCGGCCCGGTTGAACTAAAAGCCGACATTGATATTGTAACCGGTTCCAGCATAACAGAGCTTACCAATCAGCTAAACACATCGGCAAGCGTTTCGGGAAGCGGATGGGGATTTAAAGGCGAGGCCGGTGCCTCATTCAACAGCAATGATTTCAAAAGCAATAACTATGAATATGCCATCATATATATGAACATTGCCAAAAAAAGTGTAAAAGTTTCGGCAAGAAGCGCCGATGCTCTGCGAAGCCAATATATGACATCAAGAGCATACGCCTATATAAACGGATTAAACGATAAAAATATACCGGATGAAAATTGCGAGTTTCCATCGACCGAAGAGGGTTTTGAAAGACTGATACAAGTCTACGGAACTCATATGGTCAACAAGGCAAAATTAGGAGGACAAATAAATTTTGCACTCAAAATGGATGTCAGCAAGATAAAAGGAAACTACGACTTAAGAGCCTTCGCAAGTATGAGTTATAAAGGATTCGGAATCGAGACCAATGCTTCGGTTAGCGATGAATTAAAAAAGTCGTACGAAGAGAATAAAACAAATATCACCTCAACAGTCTCAATGTTGGGAGGCGATAATAGTAGTTGGGAAAGTATTATAACAAGCATCCAACAAGGGAAATTCAATAATGATTTATTCAAAGAATGGAGAAGTTCGCTGATAAATAATACAAATCTTGCACTTGTCGATTTTGATGCAAGCGATGCTTTAATCCCTCTTTACGAAATGGTCGATAAGGTAAAATACCCCGAGAGATACGAAGCAATGAAGCAATATATGAAAACCGGCCGTATAGAATCAATCAACTCCATAAAAATGGACTACCAATGCGGAACATCGACAAAAATAGAGAAACTACCCGATTTTTCCGAGCCCGAAGGTGAATTTCCCACCAACATTAAAAATCCGACAAGCACTCTTATAAAGGATGTTTATAACAAGGGGCAGTGGGTTGGCCGAATTTGCAACGAGTATATCCCTGTTATCAATAAGAAAGAACGTGTAACCGTAATATACCCCGTGCTATCAAATCGCGTAAAATACAATATGGGCTATTTTGTAGGAGATGCCGGGCACGCTCCTGCCCGCGTATGTTGGCAAGGAGATAATTTAACAGTAACAGAGTGCCATGAAGAATCTATTGGCGAAAAAACCACACTCTATCTTAGAGGTTCCGATGTATCGGCCGAGAGTTTGGATGATTTCGTGATTGGAGAGGTTAAAGATGCAACGATAAAAGCTCTTGGTCCGGGAATGACACCCACAACCTATGATTACCCCATAGTAAAAATCTTCAACAAGATATGGATGCGCGAGAATTACCAAGCAGAATGTTACACCAATGGTAATATTATTTATGACTGTATGAGTGATGATAACACAACATATTACACATTTGGTTCTGTAACAGATAAAAATAACCCCTTTACACCTGACGGTTGGCGTATAACATCGCAAGAAGATTTTTTATCAATCAAAAAAACTCTTGATAATAACAATGTAACCCATATAAGTGTGGCAAAAGCATTTCAACCCGACAGCAAAGGTGGAATATTAGGTTTTCACAGCCAACCATTTGGATACTACTATCTTTCAAACGCAATTGTTAATTATGCCCAAACTGCTTGTTACGGCTGTTTAAAGAAGGATGGTTCAGTTGACGGTTATGTAGCAATATATTCTACGTGGGAAACTTTTCAATTGGAAAATGTGGGAAATGGCACAGAATTGTCGTGGAATCATAATAATAATCATAAAGACTACCCCGTTCGTTTAGTACAAGACATTACAGAATAGTATGCAGCGCATTCTTATAATCATAATTTCTTTTTCATTGGCATTATCTTCCTGCACAAGCAGCGAAGATAATGCTAATGTCATAAAAAAAGCCAATATCACCATAATAACCTCCCTCAATGGGACAGGCGATACAGGTTACAACGACCTCATCTTATCGGGCATTATGTATTTTTACGAGGCAAACGACGTCTGTCTGAATATGATAACCCCGCACAGATACGAGGACGTAGCCCCCGCCGTGGAAAAATGGCAGGCCGAAGCAACTAATTATAGTAGAAGCCTGTTGGTATTGGCCGGTAGCGAATATGAAGAGTTTGTAAGCACAAACAACATAGAGCTACACGAGAATCAACAAATTCTGCTCTTCGAGAGCAAGAGCAAGAACCTCCCCGCAGGGGTTAACACATTCTACATCAACCGTTACGGCGCTTCTTATTTAGCCGGTTGTATGGCCAAAGAGCACTACTCAGCAACCATAATTGCAGCAATGCCCGGCGAGGCACTCCTTGAGGAGGCTATTGCAGGATTCGGCGACGGATACAAAACTCACAGTGGCAAAGATGCCGAATTGTTCTATCTCTCGGACAACGAAAAAGGCTTTGCAATGGCCGATAGCGCCTATCGCCTTGCAAGCAACATAAGCAACGCCTTCATCTTCCCGCTTGCGGGCGGGTCGAACAACGGAATATACAAATACTCGCGCGAAGCGAGTTTCTATCTGCCACTGATTGTCGGGATGGACAAAGATTGCTCGATGTACAGCGACCGCATTCCATTCTCGATGGTCGTAAACATTGATAAGGTGGTAGAAGAGTATCTTACCGATTGGACAAACAATATCCCACTCGAAAAAAGCAAGGAATTTGGGCTCGGAAGCGGAATAATAGACATTATCCCCAGCCCAACATTCTATCGGAATTTAGTTATTTGGGAAGATTATTACGACAGCGAAGATTATTGGCAGAATGTTTACAACAGCCATAAGGCCGAGGCCATAGAAAAGGAGAAGGAGTATGAAAAGTATTAAATATATTTTATCGGTGTGCATAGTTGCTGCTTTTGCACTTGCGGCCTGCAACGACGATGATAGTCAATTGCCGAGCAAGGGAAAAACCATAAAGCAAAAAGTGGCAATTGTTATGCCCGCAACCGAACAGGAGCGTTGGCAACGCATTGCATCGTGGGCATTGGAAAATATTGAGGCGGCACAAAAGGGGCTGCGGCAAAATATAAAATTAGAGATTGTCTGGTGCGACGAAGAGCAAGAGGGCTGGGAAGCGTTTATAGAGCAGGCAGCAGAGGACGAGAGCTACGCAGCCATCATCGGGCCGCAATCGTCGGTAAATGCACGAAAAGCAGCCCTGCTGTGTAGCAAGCGACAAAAACCCCTAATCCTTCCCGTTGCCACCTCGACCGAGTTTCAGCGCATCTTTGCCGGCAGCAACTATGTGTGGAATCTATCGCAATCGGATATAACACAATGCGAGCTGTTACTTTCGGAACGCAGCAAGGTGAGTCTTCTAACATCCGACGACGATTACGGACAGAGTTTCAGCGATTGGTTCGCCTTTCAAGCATTGGAATTGGGGCTACAGGTCGAGGATATTGTCGTCTATCAATCGCAGGCCGAGATTAAAGAGATGGTCAATCGCCAATATAACAAGGAGCGAAAATACAACCACGCTCTTATTTTTGCACCGGGCAATGAGGCCGACGCCTTGACCTTTGACAATGAATTAGAGAGGCTGAGAGTGAGCTGCGATGGATACTTCGAGTTTCCGCTGCTGCTGTGCTCGGATATGATGAACTCGCATCATCTTCTCACTCGCCTTAAATATCCCCGATACGAAGGCCTCTCGCCCTCGGCAGCACCCGAGACAGGTTTTTTAAGCAGCTATAAAGCAAGATTCGGCGAGGAGGCACTCTCGGGCGAGGCGCATCTGTACGACGCTATACTGATGTTGACGTATGCCCTAACCCATCAGAGTATTCATAAGACCGAAAATCTGAACGCCTCGATATTAGCCA
>CALBKR010000135.1 GCA_937896105.1 uncultured Bacteroidales bacterium | reverse complement strand
CTGCGACGGCACCCCGTTCAATGAAGGCTCGCCCGAGCTGTTTGAGTACAACGGCAAATGGCACAGCATACTGCACCACAGCAATTTCTCACGCGACAGCAAGGAGCAGCTTATCGACGCGGTAAACAGCAGGCTCAAGGAGGCGCACAAAAAAGTAGAGGCTTGCGATATTGTGATAATAACATTGGGTACGGCATACGCATATACGCGCAACAGTGACAACTCCGTTGTAGGCAATTGCCACAAGCTGCCGGGCAACTGCTTCACACGCCGCCTGCTTGGCGTGGATGAGATAACTGATACTATGACAGGTGTAATGCAGCGCATAATTGAAGCAAACCCGAAGACAAGATTTCTCTTCACGGTGAGCCCGATACGCCACCTGCGCGACGGTGCACACGACAACCAAAAGAGCAAAGCGACGCTGTTGCTTGCCATAGACAGGCTTACAGGTATATTCCCCGACAACTGCTGTTATTTCCCATCGTATGAGATTATGATGGACGAACTGCGCGACTACCGCTATTATGCCGACGATATGCTGCACCCATCGGCAAAGGCCGTGGAGTACATCTGGGAGTGCTTCAGCAAGTGCTATTTCAGCAAAGAGACAGAAGTGTTGAACAGCAAGGCCGGCGAGATAGCCCGAGGATTGGCACACAGGCCATTTGACAGCGACAGCGATGCCTACCGCCTATTCATCGCCCGGCTGATGCAGAAGATTGACAATATACAGAGCGAACATCCATATATCGATTTTGAAAACGAAAGAAGACAATGCAATACACTGTTGAACAGATAAAAGAGATATTGAACGCCGAAGGCAGGCTTGCCACACCTGAAAGCAGAGTAACACGCCTGCTGACAGACAGCCGTTCGCTGACCTTCCCCGAAGAGACTCTGTTCTTCGCCATAAGAACCGGGCACGGCAACGGACATAAATACATAAATGAACTCTACGGCAGAGGTGTCAGGAATTTTGTAGTGGAGAGCGCCGAAGGCTTCGACACCGCCAACGATGCCAACTTCATCATCGTTACCGACAGCCTTGCCGCCCTGCAGAGATTGGCAGCCCACCACCGTGCACAATTCAATATACCCGTTGTTGGCATCACCGGCAGTGACGGCAAGACCATCGTAAAGGAGTGGCTCTACCAGCTCACGGCAGGCAACTACAATGTCACACGCTCGCCGCGCAGCTACAATTCACAGATAGGTGTTCCGCTATCGGTGTGGATGATGGACGGGGAGAGCACACTGGGCATCTTCGAGGCCGGCATATCGCAAAAAGGCGAAATGGAGCAGTTGCAACGGATAATAAGACCCACCATAGGCATAATCACCAACATAAGCAACGCACACCAGGAGAATTTCACCACATTGCAGGAGAAATGCTACGAGAAGCTCCAGCTGCTCAAGGAGTGTGACACAATAATCTACAATGCAGACAATGCTATACTCTCTCAGTGCATAGCCGCCTCATCGCTCACGGCAAACGTGATTGCGTGGTCTAAATGCGACCCGAATTCTCCCTTGTATATCGAGTCGGTCGAGAAAGAAGAGAAAGGCACGACTGTCTGCTACCGGTTCGGAGCATTATCCGACAGCTACCATATACCGTTTGTCGATGAAGCATCGGTTGAGGACTCCATCAGTTGCCTTGCAGCGGCACTGCAACTGATGATACCGTCTGCCGCAATAGCCGGGCGTATGGCACAGCTCGAACCCGTGGCAATGCGCCTTGAGGTGAAAGAGGGCAAGCGCGGCTGCCTTATAATAAACGACAGTTACAATTCAGACACTGCATCACTCGACATCGCGCTCGATTTTATGGAACGCCGTTGCAATGCTGCGCCCGAGCTGAAGCGTACACTCATCCTTGCCGACATAAGGCAGAGCGGCGAGAGCGCCGCTACGCTCTACAGCAAGGTCATCGGTTGCCTTTCGGAACACCGGATAGAGAAGTTCATAGGCATAGGCTCCGACATCCCGTCACAGGCAGAATATTTCAAGGCAACAGGAATTGAGTGCCATTTCTTCAACAGTACAGAAGCATTGCTTTCATCACCGCTCATCAGGGAGATACATAACGAATGTGTGCTCATCAAGGGCTCGCGCTCGTTCCATTTCGAGGATATTGCCGAGGTTCTCGAAAAGAAGGTGCACCAGACCATCCTTGAGGTAAACCTCAGCGCACTGCGCAACAACCTGAACTACTACCGCAACAGCCTCGATGCAGCGACAAGAACTATCTGTATGGTCAAGGCATCGGCCTATGGCGCAGGGGCACTTGAAACCGGACGCACTCTGCAGGAGTGCAATGTCGACTATCTTGCAGTGGCAGTGGCCGATGAAGGAGCCGAACTGCGCAAGGAGGGCATAACGACTGGAATAATTGTGATGAACCCCGAGCCAAGCTCATTCGGCACACTCTTCGACAACAAGCTCGAGCCCGAGGTATACAGTTTCGGGATGCTTAAGGCACTTATTGAGGCTGCCGGACGCGAAGGCATCACCGACTTTCCCGTACACATAAAAATCGACACAGGAATGCACCGCCTCGGGTTCCTTCCCGAGGAGATACCTGAACTTGTAGATATACTAAAACGCCAGAATGCACTCACCCCACGCTCGATATTCTCACACTTTGCAGGCAGCGACAGCCCGCTGTTCGACAGTTTCTCACAGGAGCAGAAAAGGCGTTTCGACACGGCCGCAGAAACCCTGCAACAGGCATTCAAACACAGGATACTGCGCCACATCTGCAACAGCGCAGGCATTGAGCGTTTCAAGGAGTCGAGGATGGATATGGTGCGCCTGGGTATCGGACTCTATGGAATTTCGCCTATTGGAGAGAACAGGAACCTGCAACCCATCTCGACACTGAAGAGCATCATCCTGCAAATACACGATGTTCCGGCCAACGAGACGGTCGGCTACAGCCGCAAGGGAGTGTTGGCACGCGATTCACGCATTGCGGCACTGCCCATCGGATATGCCGACGGCCTGAACCGCAGGCTCGGCAACGGCAGGGGATACTGCATTGTCAACGGGCAGAAAGCGCCCTATGTAGGCAATATATGTATGGATGTCTGTATGATTGATGTCACAGATATCGACTGCCACGAGGGGGACAGTGTTGAAATCTTCGGCCCCAATTTGCCGGTAACGACAATTGCCGAGTGGCTTGAGACGATACCATACGAGGTGCTGACATCGGTATCGGAAAGAATAAAAAGAGTATATTACAGCGATTGAAACAAACGGGCTATGGATGACATCCATAGCCCGTTTGTTTCTAATTGGTTATTATATGAAATTGCTGATGAAAATGTAGAATATCAGCAGCGGTGTAATAAAACGTAGCATAAACAATATCAGGGACGACACTCTACGGTTTGCAAGACC
>CALBKR010000134.1 GCA_937896105.1 uncultured Bacteroidales bacterium | reverse complement strand
CGGTGACTGCAACGGATGGTTCGAGACCGGTGCCTGCCGTGATGTAGTAATACGCAACAACCGCTTCGTCAATTCGCTGACAAATATGTTCCAGTTTACGAACGCGATAATATCAATATACCCCGAAATCCCCGACCTCGCTTCACAGGTCAAGTATTTCCACGGCGGCAAGGGTAAAGGTGTTGTCATCGAGAACAATGTTTTTGAAACATTCGATGCTCCGATAGTCTATGCAAAGCCGCTCGACGGTCTTGTGTTCAAGGGCAACAGGATTGTTCAGAACAGCGACTACAAGCCTTTCCACTGGAACAAACACCGTTTCCTTTTCGAGCGTGTGGTGAATGTAGTAATCAAGGAGAACGAGTTCGACGGAGGCTTCGATTATGAGAAAGATGTAAAATCGAACGATTGATGGAACTCCTGCATAGGTTCGGGCAGGATATAGCGGGTATAACCCTACCCGAGCGCTTCAATAACCCTTTCTACTATTCGCCTCACAGGCTTTGCGCGTTGGCGGCCGATGAGGTGCGTGCGATGCTTTCGTGCGATGGAGACCTTGCCTCCGAGGCTGCGCGTGGAAAGATGTTCGGTGTGCTCGTTGTGCAGGACAATGATGGCAGGCTTGGTTTCCTTGCGGCCTTCTCGGGGCTTCTGCTCGGGCGTAACAATATAAACGGTTTTGTTCCGCCGGTGTACGACCTGCTGTCACCGGGCGGCTATTTCAGGCAAGAAGAGAGTGAAATATCGGCATTGAACGGGAGAATAAAAGAAGCGGAACACGATGGCGATTACATTGCCGCTCTTGCGGCCGTCGACGCCCTGCGACAGGAGATGGAGCTGGAACTTTCAGCTATGCGCGAGCAGATGAAAGCTTGCAGGGCAAGGCGTGATGCCTTGCGTGCATCGGCGACATTAAGTGCCGGTGAGGAGGCCGTGCTTGTACGCGAGAGCCAGTATCAGAAGGCTGAACTTAAACGAGCTACGGCTAAGTGGCGGCAGGCGATAGCCGATTTTAAGGCTAAGATAGCGGCGATGAAAGATGAGCGAAGAAACCGTTCTGCAGCATTGCAGCAATGGCTTTTTACACAATACAAGGTGCTCAATGCCGCCGGCGAGGAGCGGAGCCTGCTCGATATCTTTGCCGCCCATTCGGGCGTGATGCCGCCTGCCGGTTCGGGCGAGTGTGCAGCTCCCAAATTGTTGCAATATGCCTATCTGCACTCGTTGAAACCCCTGGCGGTCGCCGAGTTCTGGGTGGGCGAGTCACCTGTGGGCGAGGTGCGCCGCGACGGCTATTTCTATGGCGCCTGCAAAAGCAAGTGCGAACCTATCATGGGCTTTATGCTGCAAGGGCTCGATGTCGAGGAGAATGCCCTTGAAAAGGGCGGCGACATATCGTCGCTCGAGGTCGTCTACGAAGACGAGTATCTTATTGTAGTGGATAAGCCCCCGGGCGTGCTCTCCGTGCCGGGTATTGTCGGTGGCACATCTGTCCAGCAACTGTTGCGCGATACACGGCGCAACAACGATATATTTGTCGTGCATCGCCTCGATATGGCCACATCGGGGCTGCTTGTCGCGGCAAAGTCAATGGATGTCTACAAGGCTATGCAGCGGCAGTTTGCCGGTCGCGAGGTGAAAAAACAGTATACAGCACTGCTCGATGGTATGCCTCAAAACAGCGAGGGCGTCATTGAACTGCCATTGTCGGCCGATTACGACAATCGCCCGCACCAAAAAATCGATTACGCAAATGGCAAGCCTGCCGTTACGCGCTACCGTGTTATTAATGTTGTTGAGCGCGATGGCCGCCAATGTGCGGTAGTATGCTTTGAGCCGGTTACCGGGCGCACACACCAGTTGCGTGTGCACGCAGCCCACAAGGATGGACTCAATTGCCCCATTGTGGGCGATGCCCTTTATGGCGTGCCGGGCGAGAGGCTTATGCTTCACGCAGCATTATTGGAGTTCGTACACCCCGTGAGCGGCAAGCCCGTAGCGATAAACCGATTCCCCGATTTCATAATAGACAAATGATAGCTTTTTATATTACAATGCTGCTTGCTGTTGCAGGCGAATACTTTACTGCCTACCCGAATGAATCACGCGAGGCTGTGAAAATATTTGAAAAGCACCGTGGTGAGCTGGCTTCATTGCTTGGCGATACCGGTGATGACGATGTCGTGATAGCATTCTCCATTGTCGCCCCTGAGGTGAGCCAATACAGCGCCTTGTCCGATTTCTTTGAAACGGCAGCAGTAAAGGATGGATATCCCTCGGCCGGGAGCCCCGACTACAGCATCGGCCTTTTCCAGATGAAACCGAGTTTTGCCGAGAGCCTTGAGACGGAGGTAACCAAGGACAGCGCCTTGAAACAGAAGTATGGCGCGCGCCTTGCTTATGGCACCGATGATATCCGCAAGGTGCGCCGTCAACGGGTTGAACGGTTGTCGGATACCGGGTGGCAGATGCTTTATCTTGCCGTGTTCGTCGATGTGGTGAAGATGCGCACGGCAACGTGGGGGCTTGCAAGCAGTGAAGAGAAGGTGCGTTGCTGGTCTACGCTCTACAATGCCGGTTTCTATCTTAGCCGCGAACGTGTCAGGCAGCGCCAAGGGGTGAAGCAGTTCCCCCGCAATGCCAAGCGTTTCAACTACTCCGCAGTAGCTGTGGAGTTCTTCAATGTTCTCTCAGGGCGATAACTCCTTACTCTTATTGGAGAGGGGCTTTTAAGGGCAGGTTTTGCAGGAAAATATACATTGGATTGTGATTTTGACAGTGCCGGAGATTTCTGTAATTACCTTTTGCTGTGGAAAACAAACATTATAATTCCCTGATTTAGGTTGACTCCGATAGGGGTCTTTCCCTGATATGACGTGAGTTCTAATAAGCTCAACAAAATCGCGAAACTGTCATCCTGACAAGGCGAAGCGGCGGAAGTGTCTCTGCACCCATTCTCTGGAGATGCTTCACTACGTTCAGCATAGCAAAAATGCTTTAGACAACACCTATGTTCTTATATCGGATTCACGTTAATATCAGTTGACTTGTCTTGTATTTTATCTGTAGTCTTTTTGCTCCTGAAAAGCACGTACAGAAAGACTTGAAAAAAGAAATCAAGTCGTCAGTTTGATATTGAGGGCTGCCGTTCAGTAAAAAGGAAATAGTTAACTTTTGTGATAACATCGATATTATTGTCCTTTTTGCTCTATCCCTTTTGTCTTAATGCATTAGCTATCTATGCGTAAATTTTGCAGAATAGCTAAAAATTTAAATTAGTTAACAAGTTTTAACAATTCGGGGGGGGTAAAAAGTGCACTTGTTATTATTTTTGCACTTCAATTAGAAAAATAGGCAAATAATATTAAACGTTAACTTTATTTTTATGAGAAAATTTACTCTATTAATCGCATCGTTGTTCATTACAATCGGTGCAATGGCGCAGACATTTGTCCAGCCCGAAGTCG
>CALBKR010000133.1 GCA_937896105.1 uncultured Bacteroidales bacterium | reverse complement strand
GCAGAAGCAAAGGCCAAGGCAGAAGCAGAAGCAAGAGCTAAAGCAGAAGCTGAAGCAAAGGCCAAGGCAGAGGCAGAAGCAAGAGCCAAAGCAGAGGCAGAAGCAAAAGCTAAAGCGGAAGCAGAAGCAAAAGCTAAAGCGGAAGCAGAAGCAGAAGCAAAAGCCAAAGCAGAGGCAGAAGCAAAGGCTAAGGCAGAGGCAGCAGCAAAAGCTAAAGCAGAAGCTGAAGCAAAGGCTAAGGCAGAGGCAGCAGCAAAAGCTAAAGCAGAAGCTGAAGCAAAGGCCAAAGCAGAGGCAGAAGCCAAGGCCAAGGCAGAGGCAGAAGCAAAAGCCAAAGCGGAAGCAGAAGCAAAAGCTAAAGCTGAGGCAGAAGCAAAAGCCAAAGCAGAGGCAGAAGCAAAAGCCAAAGCAGAGGCAGAAGCCAAGGCCAAAGCAGAGGCAGAAGCCAAGGCCAAAGCAGAGGCGGAAGCAAAAGCTAAAGCAGAAGCAAGAGAAAAAGCAAAGACCGCAGCTGTTGATCTCGGCCTGCCAAGCGGCGTGAAATGGGGTGCTTGTAACATCGGTGCAGGTGCACCCGAGGAGTGCGGCGACTATTTTGCTTGGGGCGAAATTGACACGAAGAGCAATTACACCGAGTTCAACAGCATTACTCGCAAGAAAAAGATAAAGCAGATCGCAGGCGATCCCAATTTTGATGTTGCCACAGCGAAGCGTGGCGAGTCATGGCAGATACCGACAAAAGAGGACTTTGAGGAGTTAATCACCAATTGCGGTTGGGAGTGGGCTACAGTAAACGGTGTGGACGGCTATAAGGTGACAGGCCCCAACGGCAACAGTATCTTCTTGCCTGTAACTGGCTATCGCGAAGGTGCATCATTGCACAATGACGGCAAGTTGGCCGAGTATTGGTGCTCGACACCGCATAAGGATACAGAATTTGCCTACTATTTCTATTATACAGGACCTGACCGTCTTACATTCTGGATTTACCGTTATGTAGGCCGTTGCGTGCGTCCTGTGAAAAAATGAGTATATTGTATTTACACAAACAAGGCGGCCAATTGGCCGCCTTGTTTGTGTATCAAAATGGTTTGTTGATTATTTCTGCGGGTGAGCAATCAGGTACTCTGCTATCTGCACCGCGTTGAGCGCAGCGCCTTTCTTAATCTGGTCACCTACAATCCACATAAGTATGCCATTGGGGTTTGTGATGTCCTTGCGTATGCGGCCTACATATACAGGATCCTGTCCTGCAAGGAAGAGTGGCATAGGATATACCTTCTCCTCGGGGCAGTCCATCAGAATGAGACCTTCGCCTTCGGCGATGGCACAGCGAACCTCCTCGACACTCAGCGGACGCTCGGTCTCAATCCACAGTGACTGTGAGTGTGAGCGCAGCGCCGGAACACGTACGCACTGTGCGCTGACCTCTATGTCGCTGTGCATAATCTTGCGTGTCTCGTTGTACATTTTCATCTCCTCCTTGGTGTATCCGTTGTCGGTAAATACATCAATCTGCGGTATCACGTTGAATGCAAGCTGGTAAGCGAACTTCTCGACAGTGGGCTCCTCGCCAGCAAGTACCTGGCGGTACTGCTCATAGAGCTCGGCCATCGCTGCTGCACCTGCACCGCTTGCTGCCTGGTAGGTCGATGCGTGTACGCGCTTGATATGTGAGAGGTTCTCTATTGCCTTGAGTGCAACAACCATCTGTATTGTAGTGCAGTTGGGGTTGGCGATTATGTTGCGTGGGCGGTTGTATGCATCGGTGGGGTTAACCTCGGGTACAACCAAGGGAACATCGCTGTCCATACGGAATGCGCTGGAGTTGTCAATCATCACAGCGCCGTGCTTTGTTATTGTTTCGGCAAACTCCTTCGACACGCCGCCGCCGGCCGATACAAAGGCATAGTCGACACCCTTGAAATCGTCGTTGTGCTTGAGCTCCTTGACAACACAGTCGTTGCCACGTACGTTATATACCTGTCCTGCACTGCGGGCTGAACCGAAAAGCACCAGCTCGTCAAATGGGAAATTTCTCTCGTCGAGCACGCGGAGGAACTCCTGTCCTACCGCACCGCTGACACCTACAATTGCTATTTTCATTCTGTAAATATTTTTTCGTGTGCAAAGATAGCCCGGATGCCTCTCTGTGCGAAGCCTGCAGGCTGCTATTTGCATTGTTTGCGTTGCAAAATTACTTAAAAAATATTTTATATACCCTTGCTATTGCTATTTTTTTGTACTTTCGCTATCTGAAATGCTTCGGTAGTGTAATTTTATGGCTGAAAACTGGTTACAACGTGGTGAACTGCTGTTGGGTGAGGAGAGGCAAAGGCGTCTTTCGTGTGCCCATATACTTGTCGTTGGTCTTGGTGGTGTAGGCTCCTGGGCTGCCGAGATGTTGTGTCGTGCCGGGGTGGGCGCATTTACCCTTGTCGATGCCGATATTGTGGATGTAACTAATGTGAACCGCCAGATGCCGGCACTCTCGACAACTGTGGGTGCTCCCAAGTGTGAGGTGGTTGCCGAGCGTCTGCGAGCCATTAACCCGGCTGTGCAGCTTGTCGTGAAACAACTCTACATTGAGCCGGGCAATGTCGGAAGCCTGCTGTCGGAGCATAATTACGATTTTGTTGTCGATGCCATCGATACTCTGGAGCCAAAAGGAGCGCTCATAACGGCCTGTTGGGAGCGTGGCTTGAAAATTATCTCAAGTATGGGTGCCGGGGCAAAGTGCAACCTTGCCGATATACGCACCGGTGACCTCTGGAAGACCGAGCATTGTACGCTTGCCAAGAATGTGCGTCGCCTGCTTCGCGAAGCCCGCGGAAAGTACAGGCTGCCGGTAGTTTACAGTGTCGAGGAGCCGCGCCGCTCGGCAATCCGCCCTAACCCTGCAGGCGGCAAGCCCATCATCGGCTCATTGGGCTATTTCACAGCGACATTCGGTTGCTACATTGCTGAATATGTAATAAAAGAGATATGATAGAGATAGAGAACCTGACCAAGAGTTTCGGAAGCCTGCAGGTGCTTAAAGGCGTAAATCTCACCATAGGAAAGGGCGAGGTGATAAGCATCGTGGGTTCAAGCGGCGCCGGAAAGACAACTCTGTTGCAGCTCATCGGTACGCTCGACAAGCCTACCGGCGGAACAATACGCTTCAATGGCGAGGATTTGGGTCGCCTGAACAGCAAGCGCCTTGCTGCCTTCCGTAACAAACATATTGGCTTTGTGTTCCAGTTCCACCAGCTTCTGCCCGAGTTTACGGCCTTGGAGAATGTGATAATTCCTGCATTGATAGCTGGGCGTAAGCGCTCAGAAGCCGAGAACGAGGCAATGGAACTGCTCCGTGTAATGGGGCTCGGGGAGCGTGCGCATCATAAGCCTGCCGAAATGTCGGGCGGTGAGAACCAGCGTGTGGCGGTAGCCCGTGCCCTTATCAATCACCCCGATGTGGTGCTTGCCGACGAGCCCTCGGGTAGTCTCGACAGCCATAACAAAGAGGAACTGCACAGGCTCTTCTTCGACCTGCGCGACCGCTTTGGCCAGACATTCGTAATCGTCACGCACGACGAGACACTTGCATCGTACACCGACCGCACGCTTCATATGGTGGATGGGGTGATACAGGATGTTTGTTAAAATGTGTTAAAGTTGTAGAAGCCTGTTTTACATTCCAACCTCTTTAATGTCATATAAACAGATGATGAGCGTTTTCCCGCTCGTTGTTTTTCAATGTTTGTCTCTACGGCCTCTGCTCTGCAGGGGCCGTACTTGTTTCACTTTGTCAATAAGCACATATTTTATTATCTTCGCAGGCGAAAATAGAAGAAAATGGCAATAGACCTTCAAATAGAGAATATATCCAAGAGTTTCGGCGACCTTGTGCTGTTCAATGATATATCGTTTGTCGTTGAGGAGCGGCAGCGCATTGGCCTTATAGCCCGTAACGGCAAGGGCAAGAGTACGTTGCTGAAAATCATTGCCGGCGAGGAACCGGCCGACGACGGCAAGATAACACTGCGCGGCGGTGTCAGGGTGGGGTATCTTGAACAGGAACCCGATTTTGCTCCGGAGCTGACGGTGATAGAGGCTTGCCTGCAGCGCAACATTGAGAAGGCCGGCGTGATAGCCCGTTATGAGGCGGCAATAGAGAGCGGCGACCACAATGCCCTTCAGCACGCTATGGAGGAGATGGACTGCCTCGATGCCTGGGATTATGAGACCCGTGCAAAGCAGGTGCTTTCGAAACTGAAGATAGAGAAATTCAACCAGCCTGTCGGGGAACTCTCCGGCGGTCAGAAAAAGCGCGTTGCACTTGCTGCTGTGCTCATTGACGAGCCGCAGCTGATGATTCTCGACGAGCCAACGAACCACCTCGACCTTGAGATGGTAGAGTGGCTCGAGGAGTATCTCTCGCGTATGAGCGGCAGCCTGCTGATGGTTACCCACGACCGCTATTTTCTCGACAATGTCTGCAATGTGATAATTGAGATAGATGACCGTCAGGTCTACCGCTACAAAGGCAATTACAGCTATTTCCTGCAGAAACGCGAGGAGCGTCTGCAGAACTTGGCTGTGGAGACTGCGCGTGCACGCAACCTGTTGCGCAAGGAACTCGACTGGATGCGCCGTCAGCCGCAGGCACGTGCGCACAAGGCAAAATACCGCATCGATGCATTTTATAAACTGGAGGAAAAAGCAGCTGCGATGCGTGACGACAGCAAGGTGTCACTCGAGATAAAGTCGCAATACATCGGCAACAAGATTTTTGTCATCAAGGATTTGTGCAAGGCTTTCGGCAGCAAGGTGATAGCAAAGGATTTTACCTACACCTTTGCGCGTTACGAGAAACTTGGCATCGTGGGCAACAACGGCACCGGCAAGTCGACCTTCATAAAGATGCTGCTTGGCCGTGTCGCTCCCGACAGCGGAACAATTGACATCGGCGAAACGGTCAAGTGGGGCTATTACAGCCAGGACGGTCTCTCGTTCAACGAGCAGATGAAGGTTATTGATGTAGTGAAGAACATTGCCGAGGTAATTCCTGTTGCCGGCAAGATGCTCACCGCTTCGCAGTTTCTGCAACATTTCCTCTTTACACCCGAGAAGCAATACAGCTATGTCTACAAGCTGAGCGGCGGCGAGAAACGCCGCCTCTATCTCTGCACTGTGCTTATGTCGAACCCCAATTTCCTGGTGCTCGACGAGCCTACCAATGACCTCGATATCGAGACACTGCAGATACTCGAGGAGTACCTGTGCGATTTCAAGGGGTGTGTCATCGTCGTGAGCCACGACCGCTACTTTATGGACAAGGTCGTTGACCACATCTTTGCCTTCGGGGGCAATGGCGATATAAAGGATTTCCCTGGCAACTACACCGACTGGCGCGATTGGCGTGAGGAGGAGAGGGTTGCCGCCCAGGCCGCTGCTACGGCGAAGTCCGCCAAGGAGAGCGCACCGAAGCAGAGCTACCGCAGCGAGTCTAAACGCAAGCTTTCGTTCAAGGAACGCAAGGAGTATGAAGCCCTTGAGGCTGAGATTGCTGCGCTCGAAGAGGAGAAAACCGCTATTGAAGAGGCAATGAGCAGCGGCACGCTCGACAATGCCACTTTGGTCGAAAAGTCGATGCGCATACAGCAGGTAATAGAGCTTATCGATGAAAAGACAATGCGTTGGCTCGAGCTCAGCGAGTTTGCGTAACAAGATTAAAACCTGAAACAGAAAACCGAAAAAGACAATAATATCCCTGCTTTTGCGTTATCTCATAGATGAAAAGAACCTTTACATATCTTTTGCTGCTGTTGTTGCCGCTGTGTGCAGTGGCGCAGGAGCGCAAGGTGCAGAACAAACCGTATATCGATTTCCGCCGTCTGCACTATGGCTTCTTTGTGGGCACGCATCTGCAGGATATGGAGTTCGTGAACAATGGTTTCGTGACCGAGAATGGCGAAATGTGGTATGCCGATATCCCCAACTATAACCCCGGTTTCAGTGTCGGTGTGCTTGCCGACCTTCGCCTGGGCAAATATTTCTCGTTGCGTGCGATACCCACAATGCACTTCGGGCAGAACAGTGTTATATTCCGTGAACAGAACAGCGGCGAGACATCAAAGCAGTCGATAAAGACTACATATATAGCTTTGCCTTTGCACGTAAAATATGCAGCCGAGCGTTTCAACAACTACAGACCGTATATTACGGCCGGCGTCAGCCCTATGTTCAACCTCACGGTAAAGAAACAGCAGCAGCTGTTGCTCAAAAAGTTCGACTGCATGATAGAGGTGGGCTTTGGCTGCGATTTCTATCTGCCGTTCTTTAAGCTGATACCCGAACTGAAATTCGCCTTCAGCGTTCTCGATGTGCTCAGGAAAGACCGCAACGACCTGCTCGATGCAAACTATATAAAGTTCACGCAGTCTGTCGACAAGGTGGTGAGCAAAATGATAGTCCTCTCCTTATATTTTGAATAATCCCTCTGCTTATGGAAAATATACGCAAAATGATGTATGTCCACGGGTTTGCCTCGTCGGGCAGTTCGGGCACGGTGATGAACCTCCGCCGCAGCCTGCCGGGGTGGCGTGTGATAGCCCCCGACCTTCCTGTCGACCCCTTCGAGGCTCTTGAGTTGCTCCGCAGCATTGTCGTTGAGGAAAAACCCGAAATTGTGGTCGGTACATCGATGGGAGGTATGTATGCCCAGCAGCTTTGGGGTGTGCCACGCATTGTGGTCAATCCGTCGTTCGAAATGTCGCGCTCGCTGCTCTTCGGCAAGATGGGGCGCAACAAGTATATGTCCAAGCGCAAGGACGGTGCGACCGAGTTCCGTATCGACAAGGCGGTGGTGGAGCGTTTTAAGGAGATGGAGAAACACCAGTTCGACGGTATTACCGAGAGCGAGAAGCAGCTTGTCATAGGCCTCTTCGGCGACAAGGACCCCATCGTGCATTTCCATCCGCTTATGTCGCAACTATACGGTGAGGAGCGCTGCCGGTGGTTCAGCGGTGAGCATCGTCTCAACGACAAGGTTGTCGACAAGGTGCTGTTGCCGTTGATACACGAAATGACGGCGCATAACAGCAGTGCTCCGGCCTATTGATGCCGGCGTCGTTAAAGCCTGTTAATTGCTCTTGCCGGAATGTGAAAAATTCCTCGATTTTTGCTATCTTCGCAGAAATTTGATTTTGCACGACATTGAACCTCATATACTCGATACTCTCTTTCCTGTTTCTGCCGGTTGAGCCAATAGACTCGGTACTTCCCTCTGTGGATGTCGTCGAGCCTGTAAAAATGTCGGCTACCGATGCAGGAGCCTGCTCTGCAACATTGTTTGATGCCGGCAGAATAGAGGGGTTGCGCATAAATTCGGTGACAGACCTTTCGGTCGTGACTCCGAACTTCTTCAAGCCCGATTATGGTTCCCGTATGACATCGTCGGTATATGTGCGTGGCTTCGGCTCTCGTATCGACCAGCCTGTGGTGGGTATGAACATCGACGAGGTTCCTGTGCTCAACAAGAACTGCTACGATTTCGAGATGTTCGATATTGCCCGTGTGCAGGTGCTGCGTGGCGCTCAAAGCGCCCTTTATGGCCGCAATACATCGGGAGGCGCGATAAATATGTATACCCTCTCGCCGCTCAATTTCCAAGGAAAACGTCTTTCGCTCGAGTACGGCAATGCGAACACAGTGCGGTTGAAAGCCTCGCATTATGCCAAGTATGGCGACAAGTTCGGATGGTCGGCGGCACTCTTCTACAATCATAGCGACGGCTTCTTCATCAACAAGGAACTCGGTGAGAAATGTGACGGTGGCGACAATGTTGCGCTGCGTTTGCGTGCCCAGTGGCTGCCGACTGCCGACTGGAGCATAGACAACGCTTTCTCGCTCGAGTATGTCGATGAGGGCGGTTGGGCCTACCGTGCATACGATGCGGCAACAGGCACGCTTGCACCTGTTGCATATAACGAGGCCTGTACGTACAGGCGTTTCGGTGTCTCCGACGGGCTTGTCGTGAAACGCTATTTCCAACATCTGACAATCTCCTCGACGACCGGCTACCGGTATATGCACGACAGGATGCGCATTGATAACGATTTCCTTCCGCTCGACTATTTTACAATGGGGCAGTTCCAAAAAGAGCATACCGTCACGCAGGAGTTTGTCGCAAAGTCGCACGATATCGGTATTTTTAATTTTATGGGTGGGCTGTTCGCTTTTTACAAGCATAACGATATGTCGGCGCCGGTGCATTTCAAGAGCTACGGAATAGACAATCTCATACTGAAAAACGCCAATGACTGGTATTATCGCCCGGTTATGGGCAGCGAGCTTCTTTTCCGGGACGATAATTTTGTGATACACGACGATTTCAGCATACCGGCATACGGTGTGGCTGCCCATCTGCAGTTTGGCCTGTCGTGGAATGGCTTGGATGTAAAGGCCGGTCTGCGTCTCGATTATGAGCGTTCCACAATGGACTACGACAGCCGTTCGACGGTGCACTACAAAATGGAGAAGGAGAGCGGATATACCCAATTGAATACCCTCTTTGTCGGCAGCAATGCCGTTGAGGCTCTTGAGCTGCTGCCGAGCTTCTCGGTATCATATGGCGGTGCCTGGGGAAATGTGTATGCTTCGGCGCGCCGGGGCTTCAAAGCCGGCGGCTTCAACACCCAGCTCTTCTCCGATATCCTGCAGGCAAAGATGAGCGGCGCTCTCATAGGCAACGAACAGGATGCCGATGCATCGTCGACCGTCTACAAACCTGAAACGAACTGGACATACGAGCTCGGAACCCATCTCTCGCCGCTTGCCGACGGCAGCCTGAATATTTCGGCCACACTCTTTTATATCGACTGCCGCAACCAGCAGTTGACAGTGTTTCCCAAGGTTGGTACCGGGCGTATGATGTCCAATGCCGGCAAGTCGTTCAGCTGTGGTGGCGAACTGGCTCTCGACTACACTTTCTGGCATTTTATGTTCGATGCTTCAATGGGATACACCTATGCCAAGTTCCGCAGCTACATAAGCGGCGACAACGACTATTCGGGCAATTTCCTGCCTCTTGCGCCGCGCGAGACCATTTCGGCCGGACTCTCCTGTGATATACCTGTGTCGCGCTCCTTTGCCGATGCACTTGTGGCACGTGTGGGGTGGAACGGCGTGGGGCGCATATACTGGAACGAGGAGAATACCCTCAAGCAAAGTTTCTATGGCCTGTGGCAGTTGTCCTTGGCGTGGAAGAAGGGCGTGTTCGGAGCCTCGCTATGGGCAAAAAACTTATTGAACGAACAATATAACACCTTCTATTTCCGTTCAATAGGCAATGATTTCTTTGCACAGGGCAAGCCCTTGCAATTCGGAGTTTCAATAAATGTAAATTTAAAATAGAATCATAATGAAAAAAGTTTTTTATCTGCCTTTATTAGTGTTGGCAATGATGTTTACCGCTTGTGACAAGGATGGTGATATCGATGAACCGAATCTTCAGCTCGAGTCACAGACAATAAGTGGTGAACTGCTTTATAACGGGACTGTCATCAAGAGCGAGGCTGAATGCAGCATCGATGTTGTCGATGACAATGTCACAATAACTCTCCGTTCGGCACAGTTTGCACAGGCTATGCCACCGATGGATATAACAATACCCGGGCTTGATTGGGTATATGAGAACGGCCTGTTTGTCATCAGCGGCAAGAACGTGGTGCCGATGGCCTTCGGCTCGCCGGGCGAGGCTTATACATTCTCGACAATTGAAGCAAGGCTTACAACGACAGGCCGCTTCACGCTGACATCGCAGACACGTATGGGGTCGATAGGCTTTACGAATGTCGACTTTCAGGGTGGCTATAAGGGCAACCTCGCTGTGGGCGATTTTTCAAACGAGAAGGTCGTCGATGTGGTGCTCGACAAGAAATTGTCGACAATGGATATCGTCATTAATGATGCACAGTTCGCTGCCAATATGCCTGTCGCAATTGATATAACCCTCAAGGGAATCGCTTACGTTTGGAATGGCGGTCTTTCGTTTTCGGCAACCGAGATATTGCCCTTCATCGGCACTGCAGAGGAACCGGTGGCCGCCTACAGGTTCGCATCCCTTTCCGGCACGATAGTCGACGGCAAGCTTGTTTTCACGGCAAGGATGGCCGATGACCTTGCTCCTTATGTTGCAGGGAAAGAGTTTGTTTTTGAGGGTGTTGAAACCGTTGAGTAATAATTGTTTAATCCGAGATGTTATGCTAAGGAAATTCTTTGCTTTTGCAGTTGCGGCTCTTGTGCTTGTGCCTGCGCAGGCGCAATTGATAGCCGAGTGGGGCAGCATTGATGAACGCTATCCTGTAGATTTTGAGACTCCAATCCGTAATGTCAGTTTCAATAGAGCAACAGCGTGGCGTGGCGAGCGTGTGAACTTTCAGCTGCTTGTGGCAAACCGTCAAGACACACCGGCTACTCCCAGAAATGACAGGGAGGTGAGCTACCGTTTCAGCGAACTCAAGAATGGCAGGAGCGTAATTCCGGCCGGGAATGTTGTGGGTGGCTTTGTGCAGTATGTGATAACAGACAAGTTTACAGGTTGCGGAAAGCACGAGGTCGATGCCTACGGCGAGGTGCTTGTGGCCGACCGTATAACCGACACCAATCCGACGATTGTGCCTATGGGCAGTTATCGTGGCCTGTGGCTCACGGTGCAGGTGCCGCAGGATGCCAAGCCGGGGAGATACAAAGGATATGTGGAGCTCTCCTGCGAGGGTAAGAAAACAAAGTACAGGTACACGGTCGATGTGCTTGACCGCACGCTGCCTGCACCGAAGGAGTGGACTTTCCATCTCGACCTGTGGCAGAATCCATATGCTGTGGCACGTGTGCATAACGTGGAGCTGTGGAGCAAGGAACACTTCGATGTGTTGCGCCCATATATGCTAAAGCTTGCTTCGGCAGGTCAGAAGGCCATCACTGCAACACTTATCGACCGCCCTTGGGATGGCCAGACATACGACCCGTTCGGCAGTATGGTCACCTGGATAAGAAAGGCCGATGGCACTTGGCTCTATGATTTCACAATCTTCGACCGTTGGGTCGAGTTTATGATGGAGTGCGGCATCGACAAGGAAATTACCTGTTTCTCGATGATACCTTGGAAACTGTCGTTCCGCTACTACGACCAGGCAACCCATTCGCACAAATATATCAACTGCGCCCCCGGCGATGAGGCCTATGCGCAGTTCTGGGGCGGTATGCTCAGCGAGTTTGCCAAGCACTTAAAGGAGAAGGGCTGGTTCGAAAAGACATTCATCTCTATGGACGAGCGTAGCCTGGGGCAGATGCAGGCTGCAATCAAGGTAATCAAGGAGTATGCTCCCGGAATGAAGATTTCGATGGCCGGCAACTATCACCCCGAAATAGAGCCCGAGATAAGCGACTATTGTCTCGATATCTTTGCATACGGTGCCTACACACCCGAACTTCTTGCAAGCCGCAGGGAGCAAGGTAAGGTCTCTACCTACTACACCTGTTGCAGTGCCGAGTATCCTAACCTCTTTACCTTCAGCGACCCTGCCGATGCCGAATTCATCGCGCTCGAGGCACTCGCCAAGGGACTCGACGGCTATCTGCGTTGGGCATACAACAGTTGGACTGTGACACCCGAGGAGGATTCGCGATTCACAGCCTGGCCGGCCGGTGATACCTATGTAATCTATCCTTTTAGCGTCAGCTCCATACGTTGGGAGCGCCTTGTGCAGGGAATACAGCAGTTCGAAAAGTACAGGATATTGCTTGCCGAGGCCGAGGCGAATGGCGACACAGCCCGTGTCGGGACACTCAAGGAATTGCTCAAGAGTGTGGATATAAGCAGGATTGCAACCGAAAGCGAGGCTATAGTCAACGGCTTCCGCGATGCGCTCAATAAGATGTAATGAAAATGAAGAGGGTACTGTTCATATTGGCAATTCTTGTGGCCGTACCATTGCATGAGGCTGCAGCAAAAGTCTATAAGGTCAAGGATGTCCCAATGGTTCATCTTGTCGACCGTACACGCTATGTGAGCAATCCCGATAACATCCTTTCTTCAGGCATAGTCGCCGAAATGGACAGGATGCTCTATGCTCTCGAGGAACAGACCGGTATTCAGGTGCTGGTGGTTGCCCTTACCGATATTGAGGGCGACGACTGTTTCGACTTTGCCTACCGTTTAGGACAAGAGAACGGTGTAGGCGAGAAGGGACGTGACAACGGGCTTGTCATATTGCTCTCAACCGGCGAGCGGTGCATAGAGTTTGTAACTGGTTATGGTCTTGAGGGTGTGATGCCCGATGCTCTATGCAAGCGTGTCCAGCTGGAATATATGAATGGGCATTTTGCCAATGATGACTGGGATACCGGGATGCTTGAGGGCATACGCGCTGTCTGTGGAGTCCTTGATGGCTCTATGGAGAACATTTCTGCCGATGAGGATGGAGAAAATCTCGCAGCACTTGCTCTTTTCTTGGGCATCCTTGTTGTTGGCGTGGCAATTATTTTTCTTGCAGTTTGGTATAGCAACCGTTGCCCTAATTGCAGGAAACATAAGATACAGCGTGTCGATTCTCATATAGTGCAGCATTGCAACGGTTATGTGGTCCGCGAGAATACATACCGCTGTCTCTCCTGTGGACACATATTCAGTCGCAGGGAACAGGGCGACGATAATAGCAACCACCGCCCAGGAGGCGGCGGAATGATAATCGGCGGTTTCGGTGGCCGTGGCTTTGGCGGCGGAGGCCTCAGTGGCGGCAGTTTCGGAGGCGGCAGCTTCGGTGGCGGTGGTGCCGGCAGCCGGTTCTGATAATTTGAGTATTAACAGAAAAAATTATAAAAATGAAAAAATCAACAATCATTATTTCGGTCGTAGTGGCCATTATTGCATTATGGGGCATAATGGGCTATAACAAACTTGTGAAGGCCGAAGAGGCTGTGAGTACAGCCTGGAGCAATGTCGAGAACCAGTACCAGCGTCGTGCCGACTTAATCCCCAATCTCGTGAATACAGTGAAGGGATATGCTGCACATGAGCAGGAGACCCTCGATGCCGTTATTGCAGCACGTACCCGTGCAACACAGTTGAGGGTGGATGCTGAAGAACTCACGTCGGAGACTCTTCAGGAGTACCAGAAGGCACAGGGCGAGGTGGGCGCTGCGCTCAGCCGCCTGATAGCTGTTGCTGAGGCCTATCCCGACCTCAAGGCGAATTCCAATTTCCTTGAGCTCCAGGCGCAGCTCGAGGGTACAGAGAACCGCATAAGCGTCGAGCGCCGCAAGTTCAACGAGGCTGCAAAGAGCTACAATACATCTATCCGCACTTTCCCTCGTAATCTGCTTGCCGGTCTCTTCGGGTTCGAGAAACGCCCCTATTTCGAGGCGCAGGCAGGAACCGCGGACGCTCCAGTTGTGGAGTTTTAAGAAAATATAGCTTCTGCAGTATTGAATCTCTCATTTCTACGTATTGGCAGGTTCTGTTTTTTTACTACATTTGTATCCTGAACAATGAAAACATAAAGTGATGGAAATAACACCGACTATAAAATATGTAGGGGTCGACGACCTTGATCTCGACCTCTTCGAGAGCCAATATATAGTACCCGAGGGGATGGCATACAATTCATACATAATTCTCGATGAAAAGGTGGCGATTATGGACACTGCCGATGCCCGTAAGGGTGCCGAGTGGTGGGCGAATGTCGTGCAGGCTCTTGATGGCCGTACCCCCGATTATCTTATCGTGCAGCATATGGAGCCCGACCACGCTTCGCTTATAGCAGAGGTTATGGAGAGGTACCCGGCAGTGCAGCTGGTCGCAACGGCAGCAGCAGTCAAGATGCTTCCGCAGTTCTTTGCCGATGTCGATTTCAGCGGGCGTGTCATTGCTGTGAAGGAGGGCGACACGCTCTCGCTTGGCAAGCATACATTACAGTTCTTTGTTGCTCCGATGGTACATTGGCCCGAGGTTATGGTCTCTTATGAACAGAGCGAGAAGGTGCTCTTCTCGGCCGATGCATTCGGGAAATTCGGGGCACTTTGCAATGAAGGAGCTTGGGATTGCGAAGCGCGAAGGTATTTCATCAATATATGCGGCAAATATGGAGCTCAGGTACAGACATTGCTCAAGAAGGCTGCAACACTCGATATTGAGGTTATATGTCCTTTGCACGGTCCTGTGCTCACGGGCAATTTAGGACACTATATAGGGCTGTATGATATATGGAGCAAGTATGAACCCGAAACGGAAGGTGTACTTGTCGCCTATGCATCAATACACGGCGGAACAGCTTTTGCTGCCAACCGTCTTGCCGAAATCTTGCGTGCAAAAGGTGCGCCTAAGGTAGTTGTAACCGACCTGTCGCGCTGTGATATGGCCGAAGCCGTTGAGGATGCTTTCCGCTACAGCAAGCTGGTGCTGGCCACCACCACCTACAATGCTGATATCTTCCCCTTTATGAAGGAGTATATCCACCACCTGACCG
>CALBKR010000132.1 GCA_937896105.1 uncultured Bacteroidales bacterium | reverse complement strand
ATGGAGAAGTGCGACAAGATCATCATCGGTGGTGGTATGACCTACACCTTCGCAGGTGCTCTCGGTGGCAAGGTTGGTAAGTCGATCTGTGAGCCTGATATGTTCCCTGTGGCTCTCGACATCTTGGCGAAGGCAAAGGCGAAGGGCATCGAGGTCGTGATATACGAGCCGACCATGAAGGAAAACAGCTTCTTCAACAGCCGTGTGATCCGTGATTTGGATGAATTTAAGCAGATTTCGGATGTCATTATTGCCAACCGCTACAGCGAAGATATCGCTGATGCGTTGGAAAAGGTTTATACCCGTGACATCTTCCGTCGCGACTAAACAAGCTACAGATAGACAAATGGCATCACAAGCAACAAGCCAGGCAACACCCGGCAGCAACGACGGAGCGATACTCGAGCTCTTCTTCAGCCTCATCCAATGCGGTATAGGGAAACGCGACACATTGCCACGCACGCCCGATGCCGCCGAATGGGAAGAACTCTTCGAGCTATCCAAGAAGCAGACCCTTGCAGGCATAGCCTTTGCCGGCATCGAGCGCCTGCCAGGGCAGCAACGCCCGCCCAAGGAGATACTGCTCCCCTGGTACAGGCTATGCGACATCATCCGCAAGAAGAACGCCGAGCTCAACAGCAAGAGCGCTGCAGTATCAAGAAAATTCAAAAGCGAAGGATTTCCCAACTGCATACTCAAAGGACAAGGCCTTGCACAACTCTACCCCGACCCTACACTGCGCACACCGGGCGACATAGACATTTGGCTCGACGGCGGATGCGACAAAGCAATTGCATATGTGAAAAGATATTTCCCTGAATGCAACCCCACATACCACCACGTCGATTTCCCCGTCACGCCGCAACTCGACATTGAGATACACTACCGCCCGACATGGATGTACAACCCATTCACCAACAAACGGCTACAACAATATTTCAACACTTCGGCAAATAAAGAATTTACAAACACCATAAACACCCCCGAAGGCGACATACCAGTTCCCACATTGGCATTCAATAGAATATATGTAATGCTGCACATCTACCGTCACCTGTTCTTCGAGGGGATAGGCCTGCGGCAAGTACTCGACTACTACTACATAATGCAGCAGGGTATGAGCGAGAAAGAAAAAGCCGAATACATCTCCGCAATCAACAGGTTGGGGCTCAACAAGTTTGCAGGTGCACTGATGTTTGTAATGCAGAGAATTTTTGCACTCGACGATGCACACACGCCAGTCAAGCCCAACACCAGGCTCGGCAAGTTTGTGCTGCACGAGATAATGATAGCAGGCAATTTCGGCCGGTACGACCCACGTTACCGGTTTGGAGAAAACAAATATAGCCTTAAAAGAGTAACAGAGACCATAAAACGCAACTACACACTGCTAACCCGTTTCCCGAACGAAACACTCTGGAGCCCCTATTTCAAGCTATGGCACTACTTCTGGCGCAAACGCCACAAGTGAGAGGAACCACGAGTACCAAGTGTTAAAAATTGTCAAATTCATTCAAAAGGACAAATACTGTATTATATTTGCACCGATAAACAGAATATATCACCACCATGATATATACAGCCGCAAGGCAAAAAAGCAGAAGACAGCAGGCACCAATTGGTGCCTGCTGTCATTTTTTACACTCGTGTCCCACACCCAAAGCCAACCTGGAAACAACAAAACGCACAGGCAAAACAGAAGAAACTGGAACAAAACAGGAAAAAGCGCCCGACACAGCGAACAATTTGGCAATAAATTATTTATATATAAATAAAATTACTAAATTTGCAGTTGGTGTATAATGCGCTGACCGCACGAAACAAAAGTCCACGGCCAAGCCAAAGCACAGCTTGCATAATACGTCACAAAAACCGAACAATGGAAAAATATTTCGACATACGATACGAGTTTGACGTGCCCACCGGGCACCAGGCTATCGCCGAGCAGCTTGCCGACGGCAAGCCCGGCTACATCTGTGTTGCCGACGGGAACATACTCACTATGGTTCATAAAGACGAAGAGTACCGCAAGGTAATCGACGGCAGCATGTTTTCCATATGCGACAGCAGTTGGGTACCCAAGTTCGTCAAATGGATATATGGTTACAAACGCAGCCACTATT
>CALBKR010000131.1 GCA_937896105.1 uncultured Bacteroidales bacterium | reverse complement strand
CTTCGACAAGCTGTGCAATGGCTTCGGGCTGGTCGCCCATCGGGGCATATTCGGATACAAGTTGGAATTTCATACCATTGGTCATTTGAAAATGATTGAACCGCGAATGTAGGAAAAAAAACAGAGATGTGCAAGCATCTCTATGCCGGGCTGTGGTTGCCGGGATACTATTCGAATGTTAGCTCACGTTGCTTTGGCTCTTCGCCGAGGAGATTGAATGAGATACGGTGGTAGGGGGTGGTGCCGTGCTCACGTATTGCGGCGCGGTGTTTGGCTGTGGGGTAGCCCTTGTTGCTCTGCCAGTCGTACATCGGATATTCCTGTGCAAGGCGCATCATATAGTCGTCGCGGTAGGTCTTTGCGAGGATGGATGCTGCTGCGATGCTCATATATGTGGCATCGCCTTTTACAACAGTGTTGTGTGTGATGCCGGGATAGGGGGTGAACTTGTTGCCGTCGATGAGCAGATGCTCCGGGCGTGTCTTGAGCCCGTCTACTGCACGATGCATCGCAAGGATTGATGCACGCAGGATATTTATCTTGTCAATCTCTGCTGCGGTGACGATGCCAACTGACCAGGCTATGGCTTCACGTTCTATTATCTCGCGTAGCTGGTAGCGCTGCGACTCGGTGAGTTGCTTAGAGTCGTTGAGCAGTGCGTTGGTGACATCGGGGGGAAGAATGACTGCTGCTGCATATACATCGCCGGCAAGGCATCCGCGCCCAGCTTCGTCGCAACCGGCTTCTATAACTCCTGCTGTCTGGTATGGCTTTAGCATTATGCAAACATTTTCATTGCTCTTTCGACCCCTTTTACAAGTGTCTCTACCTCTTGGCGTGTGTTGTAGGCGGCAAACGAGGCGCGTACTGTACCAGGGATACCAAGGGCATCCATAAGCGGTTGTGCACAGTGGTGCCCTGTGCGTATTGCTATGCCGAGCCGGTCGAGGATGGTGCCTATGTCGGCTGGGTGTATGTTGCCGACAAGGAATGAAACGGCTGCACCGTCGGGGTTGCCGAGAATTCTCATTCCGGGGATTTGGCGTAACAGTGTAGTGGCATATTGTGTGAGTGACTGCTCGTGTGCCGCAATGTTGTCAATGCCTGTTTCCTGAACCCATTCAAGAGCTTTGCCCAGTGCTATGGCTCCGATGTAGTCGGGGGTGCCTGCCTCGAACTTGTAGGGTAGGTCATTATATGTTGTTTTTTCAAAGCGTACACTCTTTATCATCTCGCCTCCACCGTGGTAGGGTTGCATCCGGTCGAGCCATTTTTCCTTGCCGTAGAGGATGCCGATGCCTGTGGGGGCATATACCTTGTGACCGCTGAAGGTGAAGAAATCGGCGTCAAGCTCCTGCATATCGACCTTGATGTGCGGTGTACTTTGCGCTCCGTCCACAAGTACGGGGACATCGTGGCTGTGTGCTATGCCGATTATCTCCTTTATGGGGTTTGTGACTCCAAGTACGTTCGATACGTGGGTGATACTGACAAGGCGTGTCCTTTCGCAGAAGAGTTTACGGTAGGCTCCGATGTCGAGCGTGCAGTCTGCGGTCAG
>CALBKR010000130.1 GCA_937896105.1 uncultured Bacteroidales bacterium | reverse complement strand
TGGTTATTCCAGCAAGTAATAATACACGTTATGTGTTAGATTTTTATTATCGCAACAAAGATGTATCAGCAGGCACTCAATGATATCGATACTGCTATCTATCTCGACCCGCAGAATGTTGGGTATTATATAGAGAAGGGGCTGTTGTGCTATCGTGTCAAGTTATCCGATGAGGGTATAAGGGTTCTCGAGGATGCTATGAAAATTGCACCGTCGTCGCCCGATGTGTATTATCTGCTCGGGCGTCTGTATGTGCAGAAGAACGATAACCGGAAGGCTCTGCCTCTCCTTGAGAAGGCTGTGGAGCTCGGACATCCCGATGCCGGAAACATAATAAGCCGTCTTGCCGAATGATATTATGAAAACAGAGCGCCTGCATACACTTATACTGCTTCTTGCTGCACTTTTCCTGTTGCAGCCGCTTTCTGCAGCCAATGTATATAGTCAGCCTGATACGTTGCTGTCGGCCGGTTTCCGTCGTGGTATGGATGCGTACCGTGCCGGCAGTTATAAGGATGCTGTAAAACAGTGGAAGGCAGCTGCTGCCGATGGTGATGCTATGGCTCAATGCAATCTCGGCGCCTGCTATTTTACAGGCAAAGGTGTGAAGCAGAACTACCGCAAGGCTCTCAAATGGTTCCGCAGGTCGGCCGCGCAAGGGAATGATATGGCACAGTGCAATATCGCCAACTGTTATATGAAGGGCTATGGTGTCCGTCAGGATATCGATGAGGCAATCAAATGGTATATGCTTTCTGCCGAGCAGGGTAATGCTATGGCAATGACCACACTGGGTAACTGCTATCTGCAGGGCGAGGGAGTAGAGGCCGATGAGGCAAAAGGCTTTGATTACCTCTATAAGGCTGCAGAGAAGGATTATCCTGTTGCGTGGAACGGGTTAGGCGACTGTTTCTATTTCGGTACAGGTGTAACGCAGAGTTCCGATGAGGCGTTTTATTGGTACAGCAAGGCTGCAGAGCAGGGAATCAAGGAGGCACAATACAACCTCGCTGTATGTTATGCCTATGGCGATGGTGCTGTGCAGGATGATGAAAAGGCTGTCCTGTGGTATGGCAAGGCAGCCGGGCAAGGGCACGTGAAGGCGCAGTTCAGCCTTGCCGAGTGTTATTATAACGGGGTGGGTGTTGCCCCCGATACTGCACAGGCAGCCAAATGGTATGAAAAGGCTGCCGAGCAGGGGGATGTCGATGCCCAATATCTGCTTGCGGGTCTCTATTACGAAGGCAAGGGTGTAGAAGAGAACCATTATATCTCTGCCAAGTGGTATGAAAAAGCAGCCAAGAGTGGCGACCCCGATGCCATAAACCAGCTTGCAGGGTGCTATTATTGGGGTGATGGCGTTCTATATAACTACGAAAAGGCCATAAGGCTCTATGAGAAGGCTGCCGGGCTCGGGAATGCCGAGGCTATGTATTACCTTGCCGAGTATGAATTCTTTGAGGATGAGGAGACCGGCGCATACACAGCCTTTGAATGGTACAGCAAATCGGCCGAGTTGGGCTATGCTCCTGCCTATAACCAGCTGGGCAATTGCTATTATGTCGGGGTAGAGGGGCACATCGATTATGAGGAGGCTGTAAAGTGGTACAGGATGGGTGCCGATGCCGGTGACCCTGATGCTCAGTACAATTTGGCTCTATGCTACTATCTGGGTACGGGTGTAGGGCAGGATTTCCTTACTGCGGCACGTTGGTACATAAGAGCTGCCGAACAGGGTAAAGTGGAGGCTCAATATTTTCTCGGCCAGATGTTCTACAAGGGACAGGGTGTGCAGCAGAGCTATGAAGAGGCTGTCAGCTGGTATGCCAAGGCAGCAGAGAAGGAGTACCCGGCCGCGCAGTATGACCTCGGTATATGTTACTATTACGGCAAGGGCGTCGAGATGAA
>CALBKR010000129.1 GCA_937896105.1 uncultured Bacteroidales bacterium | reverse complement strand
TAGCGCATCTGGTTTGGGACCAGGGGGTCGCAGGTTCGAATCCTGTCACCCCGACGAGGCCCTCTCGAGGTAATTCGAGAGGGCCTTTTTGTTTTATTCTTCATCGCCGGCATTGTATTTGCAAGAATGCCGGGATTTCTTGCTATGCCTCGGCCTCTTTCACGTGTGCGCGGTCCTGGCGCGAATTTTGTAAAATAATATTCTTTTTTTGCAACTTGTCAAGCCTCTTGGCTCTTGCTGTATTTATATCTCCATTTCTGTCGGCTTGCTTGTTAAACCCTGATTTTGTGGGTATTATAGAGGGGCATTATTGTTTTTTAAAAAGAAAATATGTATTTTTTTTGTTTTTTATCTCTCTTTTTATAATTTTGCTCAATTACGTTGATTTGAGATTTAATCATTTGAAACTAAACGAGATGTTTGTAATGATTTTTCTCATATGAGCAAAATGTCAGAAAACGAAAAAACAATATAATGAAAACGAAAGGATTGCTCTTATCTCTGTTTTTACTGTTGTTGTGCTCAACAACAGCTTTTGCCGACAAGTACTATAAGGTGAGCTACAGTGCCGGTACCAAGTATCGTGTCGCCAATCCCCGGCCGGGCAAAAAGTATGCGATTTTCAATACAACCTTCAACGGCTCGGCCGACTATACCGGCTTCCTCTATAACGACGGAACCGCTCTTCGTCTCGACAAGAGCCGCGACCAGGACGTCTTCATCTACAATGAATGTTTTATCTTTGAGATTGTAGAGGTCGATGCAACCAACAAGGAGTATGCAATAAGATCCGTATCTTCGGGTTCATACGTTGATGTCGATGGTTCTACATCACATTCAACTCCCCAGACTCTTCGTATGCACACATGGGACGAGGCTGTTGCCGGCGATACTTTCGACAAGAATAAAACCGGTGAGGCTGCTGTTGGTGAGAATAATGGTATAAGGCAGGCTTTTGTAAACTCCGAGAACGAGAACTATTCTTCAATCTATTATAACAATATCACCTCAAAGGGCAATAAAGTCTTTTTGTTCTCAAATGAAGATGACAGTGAATATTGGAGCGGTAACGCAGGTGAGTTTTTGGGTGGCCAGGGAAAAGGACAGCCATTTGCCTTCTACGAGGTATATGAGGTTACCGATGAAAACAAAGGGAATCTTAATCTCGAGGATCTGCATATCTTCAGCCGTTGCGACATCTATTCGGCGCAGCAGATTTACGGTTACATAAATAGCGCTTCACAAATCTCGCTCCAGACATCCGATGGCGAGGAACTCGCGGTCGGTGGCGGCAAGGGCGACGAGGCAATTGCAAATCTGCTCGATGGCAACAATATGTCGTATATGGCAACCGATGAGAACAATACCAATAGCGGGCACTCTCTCCTGATAGACCTTGGCGAGAGCGTGAACTCGTTTATGCTGTATATGCAGCGCAGAGTAGATGAACTCGATATTTTGAAGGAGTACGAACTATGGGTGTTGCCCGACGGTGAGAGTGAATACGAGAAGATAGGTGACTATTTCGAGACAACACTCACTGAAAAGGAGAACTACAGCAAGCTGTTCAAGGCCGATGAACTTGGCAACCGCAACTTTTCAAAGATAAAGATAGTCACAAAGGTGACATCCGCAACAGCAAGTAATGGTTGCTACAGTGTAGGTTTCTCCGAACTCTATGTGTTGCCGAACATCGATGTCATCAACAATGCCATCACTTATTTCGACGCCTCTCTCCCAGTCCGTGCTTCTGCAAAAGAGTATAACGAGATTCTGGCAACATACAACAAGAACGCCTCGGCCGTGAAACTGCTCTCCGGTGTACCCATCCCCGGTAACAAGTACCGCATATACGCCGATGCCTATTGTGATGCTTCATATGTGAACCGCCATATAAGCGTAGGCTACAACGAGGGAACCGGTGAATACAGCCTTCTTGCAACCGAGGACTATCACGCAGCAACAGGTGACGATGTCGAGGCTTTCGAGTGGTATTGCGAGGAGAGCAACGATGGCAAACTTATGTTCCGCAATGTAAAGTACCCTACAAAGTACCTTAATTCAGCCGGAGTTACGGACAATGCCATAACTTGGGTAATGAACACATCCCTTACCCATCGCCACGGTGTGCCATTGAAAAACAATGCAATGCAGTATCTTGCTGTCTTCAATACAGGTGAACACTGGATGGGGAATGTCCTGACAGTCCAGGACCAGACAGCCGGCAGTGTGATAATAGATACAAACAATACGCCCGATGATGCAACAGATGATATTGTGGTCGATAAGGGCTTGTGTACCGATTTTGTCTTTTTGCCAGTACCTCTGAAGAACGGAGAGAAGAAGATTACAGTTGTTTCTTATTCCCCGCTCGTTGAACGCAATACATTGCTCACATATAAAAACAAAGAGTATTCAATGCCATTTTCTCTTGTCCTTACCGGCAGTGAGCTCCTTCCCGAAATAACAAATCTTGTGCCTACATATCACCCGACCGTTGGTTTTTACACCCAAGACGATGAAGGAAATGATGTGAATCACGGTACAGAACTACCGGCAGCTATCAATGCAATTGAGTCGGGCGATACACTCGAACTGCGCTATGATATTGTAGACCCATTCGTGAAGTACGGTGATGGTGGTGAGTATAAGCTGTACCGTATAATCAACCGGCGCAAGCAAGGCGTTTCGCAGCAGATCGGCCCTAACCGCGCAAGTGATTTTCCCGTTGTTGATGGTGACGAGAACGACCAGCCGCTCTCCCCATCACAGGGCAAGAGCTATATGGCAAAGTTTGACACCAAAAGCACCAATGTGGCTCTCGTAGAGTACAAGGCAGATGAGTTCGACCCCAATACTTTCTTCTATTTTGAGGGTGGCGACATTAATGACCAGTATTACAGTGCTTTCATACATAGTGCTATAACCCAGTTCAAATCAAAGAGTGCTGCAGAATGGAGCGAGGCCGGTCTGATATATTTCATCCAACCCAATGCATCGGACAAGTCATTCTATGAAGGATATTCAATCTCCCGCACAATACTCGACGCATCGAATAACCCAGGTGATGCCTGGTGCAGTAACCACTCAAGTGGCGATATTGTCTTGGATTATAAATCAAACGATGATGGTGCAATGTGGTTGTTCGAGGAGGTCGATGAAGAGAAAGCCAAGGAGGCTTTGAAAAGCTATATCGTAACTCTTGCAACCACGCTTGATGGTAAACTTGCCGGCAAGCTCGGCGACAAAAATTTAGACGATACCAAAATAGAGAGCTATCGCACATTGGTGAGTGGTAAGGCGGCTGCAGCAGACGGCTCATCGGTGTTGAAGGATATTGTGGCAATATCTCAGGAGCTTCATATGTTGCAGCACGAAATAGATTACGGTATGCAAGCGCTCCCATATGTATCAACGGAGGATGGCAACCTCGCAAATATACATTGGTACTATGCAAAGAATGTCTATGGAACCGATAATAAAGGAACCGGAGTATATGCAGCATACAACGGTGGTAATAACTTGATGAAACTCGAGGAGAAGGGCACTGCCACCGATATGAAGCTCAATAATCTCTACCACTTTGCAGGTAATGTAGTGAACCCGGGTGCGTATAACGAGTACCTTGATGTTCACGTCCATAACTTTATGGCAGCGAAAGACAGCACACTCGTTGGTCATAACGAGGTTCTGTACGAAAATATCAAATTCACCGGTGCGGATAATAATATTTCCGTTATCGGGGGAACCGATAAAAAACTGGCGAAGGATGCCTCTTGGGAGATTACTGTTACCCTTACATCCAACGGAAACAACAACAACCATTGGGGTTCCTGTCTTTTGGCAACTGGTGACAGTACCAAAGCCGACCGTTACGATAACGGCTTCCAGGTCTATCTGAAGACCGAGGGGCACGTTGTCATAAAGGCTGGAAATACAACCAACGACTATTATTCCTTCCACCATACAGAGTCAGCTAACTCCGAACTCAAGGTTGTCATCTCCTACTCCGATAAACGTTTGAGTTTCTCGGTTACAAACTCATTGGGTGCAACACAGAGTATAAAGGACATTACCGGTAACAAAGATTATATCGATTGTCCAAATATTGCCGATATAACAAAACTCTCGACCAATATCCCGTCTGGTGTCAACATCACGAGCCTCAAGGCCGAGAATGTCCTTGCGATGCGTTGGGACAAGCACAACCCCGAACAGAAATGGTATATACTTCCGTCGTCGAACGAAATATATACCGGTCTTGCCGTCGTAATGGAGGGTGCCGATGATACCAATATGGGTTGGGCGAATGTCTCTGGCAAGAGTGAAGAGATATTCACCGACCTTGGCTATGGCGATTATTCGACCTGGAAGTTCGAGAAGGTCATCCAGTTCGACGACCACCTTGCTGAACTGCTTGAAATGTACGGCATTGCGGATTGCGTAATATATAACAAGAAACTCTTCGGCCTATTCAAGATAATCAATGAGAACTCTGCCATCATCAATACCATCAACGCAACGGCAAGTGAGGAAAATGCGATAATGGAAGAGACTGCCTTCAATAGAATTTATGATGCCTTGAAAGTTTACGAAGGTGATATGGCAAATGAGTTCAAGGCTCCAAAGCCCGGCAAGCTCTACACAATACATCACGTTCCTGCAACTATGTCCGGCGATTTCAAGGTGAACGACCGCAATGTCGTTAAGGTGAACGAGGACGTGAACACCCCTGACGGGCTTGACAGCCGCGGTGTATGGTATTTCGAGGGTACCGAGCAACAGGATGGCTTCTTCGCGCTCAATGATGGTGCACTCAAGTTCAAGAGCCTTCACACGCAGAGCTATCCATACAATGACGGCTTTACCGCAAATTCATTGACACTTAGCGACGGTGAGCCAAGTGCCCCTGTAACGATAGAGGCTGTTGCCGGTTCTGCTGTCCGTTTGAAGGTTAATGGCAGCTACCTTGCAACCACTGGCGAAGATATTGTAGCAAAGGCCGATGCGCAGAACACAGGCTATGTAGAAACGACTTTCAATCACAATAATGGTGCCGATGTTGCAGCAACAAGCTCTCTATACAATAATCTCGGCGTTGTTGAGACATCATTTAACGGTAAATTGAACGATGCTGATATCTCTACATATATGAATAAAGGTAGCATTACAAGTTCAATCATCTGCCCCGATGTAGATGCTACTGCGAGTCCGGTGATAGAATATACATTCAGCTACTCTGGCTTGCCTGCCGGCGACGAATATGATAACGTGGCACTCGATATCCACGCATTGAATAGTAGTGGCGTCTATCAGAACCCCGATGGTAAGGCTGTTCGCCTGTGGAATGTCCAGGTTTATGACGGAAATGATACAAAGCTTGGTGAGCTCACTGATATCGACATTGCAAATGGTGTCAACCCTGGTGGCGACAGACACAAGGTGTGGAATATAGCTTTGGCAACACCTGCAGAGGCAGATGCAAGCGGCAATTTGTCTTTCAAGATAAAAGTAACCAAGGGTACTACCAATGAAGGTTGCTACTTCGGCTTGTCGAGTGTTGTCCTTTCAACAAAGACTCGTGACACCTGGTATATCGAGGAGATTGAGAACCCTGAAAATATTTACTACACGGTTCCGTCACTCTCATCAGCACCAAAGCCCGATGGCAGAGCCTATGCAAGTCTATACCTGGGATTCAATGCAAAGACTCCTCCAGATGTTGATGCTTGGATTGTGAATGGCATTAACGACATCAACCAACTTCAAATGGTGGATATGAAAGGCATTGTTCCTGCCGAGGAGGGTGTTATATTGACCAGCGCGAGCCCTATGAGCAATCAGAAGTTCTATTATAGCCCTGTTGCTTCAACCGTTGATGCAAGCGGTAATATACTTTTGGGAACTGCATATACAACACTTGTACGTTGCGAAGATGATTATAACATTTATATGCTTGGCAAGAAGAGCGACCGCATAGCTATGTATTGGACATACGAGAACCGTAACGAAAATGGCGAAAAGGAGACTATAGGTGGCACTACCGACCACAATGAGAGCGGTTATGTGCAGTGTAACGCCAATAAGTCCTATCTGATGTTTGAGGAGGAAGGCAACCAAACAGAACCGGCGATGTACCGATTCTTCTTCGACGGTGGCACTACCGGCATCGACGATATCACTGCAACCGATACTCCTGCCAATGAAAACAACAGCGGTATCTACGACCTGCAAGGTCGCAAACTCGAAAGAGTTGTAGAACCGGGAATATACATTGTGAACGGCAAAAAGGTGCTCGTTAAATGATAACGGGCAGCTCGACAGCCGAGCAGCAAAATGTCGCACTTAGCGCAGACCTGGTTTGCGCCCTGCGGGTTGCGAGAAGCGAAGGCTGTCAAGGTGTGTTAAGTAACATATAAGGGAATAATTAATACAGTTATATCTATGAAAAGAACAATGACTGAAAAGAAAGAATATATATCGCCGGTTTCCGAGATTCTTGAGATTGGTACAATGAATGTGCTTGCATTGAGCAAGGAGGACGATGTACAGATGGATAGCGACGACCAGATGGGTAAAGAGAACGACCGTATCGGTGGCGACTGGGAGAATATCTGGGTGAATATGTAATTGCCAGAGGAGTGCCGTTTCAGCGCTTCCCTGGATATAAATGCAGCGCGTGTGCAAACATCGATGTTTGCACACGCGCTGCAGTATGTTCAGCAGTCTGCCCGGTGTCTCTTTAGCACTCTCCTGCCGTTTGTGCGGCAAGCAGCGCAGACCGCGCTGTGCCGGTGGTGTCGGGTATAACTCTGCAGTTGCTATTCGCGTTAATTATACGGTGCTTCATCCTCGGCAGCCATAGAGAGGTCATCGTCATCGGCAACAGGCTTGCCCCACATCCTTTCACATTCGCGGTCGACCTCTTTCATAAACTCTCTTCTCAACTCAATGAACTCCTCCGCTTCCTCTTTGCAAAGGGTGTCATAAATCTCCTCGTCAGTGTATGCCAATGCAGCAGCCGCTCCGCACAGCATCTCTGCTTTAAATTTCTCGGCATTCAATTCTCTCTTCAGCTCTTCTTCGGTCATAATAGTGTAATGTTAATCGATACTACAAATATAATATACCATCCTGCCTTATTGCAAATTTTTACCGTGTTGTTTTGACTACAAAATATCAATGTCGCCAAAGTGGCAAAACAGCAACCTTGCAGTTGCACTCGGAACATACCTTTGCATTGTGGTTTTTCACAGGCGCCACATTACTCCTCATCTTTAATCGTTGTTTTTTCATAATAAATTGCAGTGGCGCCTGTGTTTTTGGGGGATGCACACTAAATATTGTAAATATATGACAACAGAGAACAAACAGAACACTCACGCCACCAAAGGGGGTGAAACAGCAATTATTCACATTAGCGGTGACCAACTCAACACCAAGACCGAGAAAGGGTGCTACCAAGTGGAGATGAACCACAACGATATCATCGCGGCAGGCCTGCCGGCCGAAACCTGCAGTGCCGGGCACTTCATCATCGGCTATCTCTTCGTTAGTGAGACTGGTAGCCACGGCACATCGCAGGATGGAAGAACAGTAGGGCAGACTCTGCTGTTTGGCGGCTGCACCGATGCCACACCAAGTATCTACCAGCGCACAGGCAGCTACCCGCACAAAACCCTTGCCTGGAGCAAGTGGACAAAGACAGTAAACGATGCAGTGCTTGATAACAAGCTCAAGAAGCAAGGCGAAAAACTCAAGAACGAAATGCTCATACCCGTCGAGTGGGGCAGTGCATCGCATATCAACCACTACGTTACACAAGGCATCTACAACATCACAGGCGAGCGCCTCAACGCTGCCGACGGGCTACCCATTGCCAACAGTAACCCCGGGCACACCATCCACGCAAGGCTGTTGGTGCTCAACAGCTCCATAGCCGGTACTGGTGATGTGCAGGACAAGTGCATAACACAGGTACTAACTCTCAGCAACCGCACAGGCGGCGACGGCGATGTCTACATAAGGACAGGCCAAGCCCATAGCACCAATATGCTTGCTGGCGGCATCGGCTGGGAACAGTGGGGCAAGCTGCAGCAGAACGTTGAGGTAGGGCAAGTCACCTCGCTCAATAGCTACATAGGCAATGGCATCTACAGCGGAGTCTACACCGACGGCAGCAGCTTCTTCGAGACCTTTGTTATGGTTGTCATCAACAACTACGCCGTCGCAGGCGCCACGGGGACAATAAGGCGCATCAGCCA
>CALBKR010000128.1 GCA_937896105.1 uncultured Bacteroidales bacterium | reverse complement strand
TGTTAAATATTTAACACCACAGCCACGAAAAAGCACAACTGCCGCGGAGCCGCATCAAGCAAAAAGAACTGCCTACCTGTTGCCGGCAATGCGAAAAAGCGCTATTTTTGTGACCAAACAGGCAAATAATGGGAAGAAAAAAATTTTCACAACGCGAGATTGATATCATACGCAAGCTGCTCAGCAGCAAGGTTCGCAGCAACCGCGCCGGGCAGAAGATGGTGCGCCATACCCTGCGCACAGTCTTCGAGTTCAACATCTCCGATTTCAACATACAGGGCAAGGCTTTCGGCCCTGCCGACCTTGACGAATGTGTACGCCGTGGGCGCATACAGGTGCTCGACGAAGCCACAATTGAGACAATGAAGGCACGCCACGCCGAAAAGAGACAGCACGACGAGGCAATGCGCCAGGCCGAGGCGATAGCCGACGGCGAAGTCATCGACTGGCAGAAAGTTCTCGAGGAGTGGAACGAATACTACAAGAACAACCCGGAATAAACAGAGAGACGGGAATCTGCATTTAAGCGGGCGAAACAAAAGGCAACTTTATGTTTCACAGCGAGCGCGAGCAGTTTCAATACCACGAAGTGGAGTTAAAGATAAAAACGGAAAACTTTCACATTTCAGTTTAAACCAGCCCCAGTTTCTTAGCCATTTCCCAAATTACCATACCTGCAGTAACGGAAACATTCAGCGAATGTTTTGTACCGAACTGCGGGATTTCTATTGCCCCGTCGGAGGCATCGACAACAGCCTGCTGCACACCCTTGACCTCATTACCGAGCACCACGGCGTAACGCTCGCCGGGAACTATTGCAAAATCCTGCAAGGCGATACTGCCCTCGCACTGCTCAATGGAGTAGACCTTGTGGCCGCTGCCACGCAAGGCTGCAACAGCATCCATTGTCGAGGCGAAATATTGCCACTCGACAACATCCTCGGCACCGAGGGCTGTCTTGTGGATTTCGGCACTCGGCGGCGTTGCCGTTATGCCGCACAGCATTATGCGCTCGATGCGGAAGGCATCGCTCGTGCGGAACACCGAACCTACATTATGCAGGCTGCGCACATTGTCGAGCACAACGGTCAAGGGCAACTTCTGCGAGGCGCGGAACTCCTCGCAGCCTATGCGCCCCATCTCTATAACGGTCTTTTTCCTGTTCATTATACGAATCGGCTCCAGTCGGTACTGCGCATATCGCCCTCGCGTTCAAAGGTCGCGTGCATTGCAAGCGCAGCCGCCACATTATGCGAAACGTGGCCTGTCTTTGTAATTTTGAGGTAATCCCACAGCAGGTTACGGTAATCGGGATGTGCACACTGCTCGATGAGCAGCCTTGCACGTTCGTCGGGGCTCTTGCCGCGAAGGTCGGCCACGCCCCACTCGGTAACAACCACACGCACATCGTGCTCGGTGTGGTCGGCGTGTGTGACCATAGGCACGATGGAGCTTATCATTCCACCCTTCTGCGTCGACGGGCAGGTGAAGATGGAAATAAAGGCATTGCGTGCAAAATCACCCGAGCCGCCGATGCCGTTCATCAGGCGTGTGCCGCAGATGTGCGAAGAGTTTACACAGCCGTAGAGGTCGACCTCGATGGCTGTGTTCATTGCTATGATGCCAAGGCGGCGGATAATTTCGGGATGATTGGAGATTTCCGACGGACGCAGTATGAGCCTGTCGCGGAAGAAATCGAGGTTGTCATACACGTGTTGCAGACACTCCTGGCTGAGCGAGAGGGAGCAGGTACTGCCGGCCTTCACACGGCCGAGCTCCATCAATTTGATGACTGAATCCTGCAACACCTCGGAGTAGAGGTCGAGCGCAGGGATGTCATTGCACTCTTCGAGGCCTTTGAGCACGGCATTGGCCACATTGCCGATACCGCTCTGTATCGGGAGCCCGGCGGCCGGTATTATACCTCGCCTTATATCATTGGCTATGAAATTGACTACATTCTCACCTATTTTGCGGGTTACAGGGTCAAGTTCCTTGAACACCACCTGCTCGTTGGGCAGGCAGACATCCACAATACCCACAACCTTCTTTGGGTCGACCTGAACATAGGGTTTTCCGACCCTGTCCGAAGCCTTGTAGATAGGTATCTCCTTGCGGCAAGGCGGGTCGGCCGGCTCGTAGACATCGTGCAGCCCCATCGTGTGATGGAAGGTGTTGCGTTCGATGATTATCTTGTCGGCAAGATTGGCAACTGTCTGACCGATACCGCCGGCTGTAGTAAGATACACTTTTCCATCGGGTGTTATATCTATCGCTTCAAGAATAGCCACATCCACCTTGCCAAGATAGCCATAGCGCAAATCCTGTGCCATAAGCGACAGGTGCAGGTCATTGTACGCTATCTCTTTGGCATTAATAGAGTTACGCACTGTGGGGTTAGAGATGAACGGAGCCCTGTAGCCGATTGCGCCGGCCTTTGTGAGCACGCCGTCTATGGCATCGCCGGTCGATGCGCCCGAGTAGAGGTTTATCTTGAATGGCTTGCCGGCAGCGTGAGCCTCTTCGGCACGTTTTGCGACCTCGGGCAGTACAGTTTTGGGGGTTCCGGAAAGAGTAAAGCCACTGATGCCCACTCCATCGCCGTTGTTGATGTAACAGGCAGCCTCCTGGGCTGTCAGAATCGGGTAATTCATAGCAATATGTTTGTCTCGTTAGTTATATTTCCTGTTGAATATTTCGGAGTATATGAACGCGCGCTTTGCATCGGATTTGTTGTTTAACGCCACAAGGCGCTTATGCCTGACGGGCTCATCGCTCTTTTCCGGCACCGGTGTAACGGGTGCCGTCGTTTTAAGCGAGCGGTCAACGGTCTTCAGACGCTGCTTGACGACATCGGCACTTGGTTTTGGAACAACCACAGGCCGTTCTGGCGCTTGCTTATAGGGTTCAGGCTCCGGTTCGGGCTCAAGCACATCAATTGTAGGAAACCCCTCGCCGAAGATAGGCTTGCTACCATCATCGGTACCCTTCGGAGAGAGTCCCTTAATCACATAGGTTATCGAATAGACAGCCCCAAGTACAAGCAACGAAATTACCGTTTCCATCAAGCGTTCTCCTTTTTGAAATAGCCGTTGAACATCTCATCAAACACCTCGCCACGAGTCAGTCGCCCATCCTTGAGACAGATGATATCGACCTCGCCCTTGAGCGACAGCGAACCGTCGGCAAGGTTGTATATATCCTGCAGGAACACCAGTTTCGCACCCCTGCGCACCATATTTATGCAGACAGCAAACCTGTCACCGCCGCGTAGCGGACGCTTGTACTCCATTGTTATCTTGGACACCATAGGGTCTATGCCCTGCCCGTGCAACTGCGAAAAGCTGCCGCCGATGTGCTCAAGGAATTCGTGACGCGCGTGCTCAAGGTAGTGCTGATAGTTAGCATTGTTCACCACACCCTGTATATCGCACTCATAGTCGCGCACCTTCATCTCCAATTTATAGCTGTAGTTGTCCATAGTTGTTAATCTTTATTGCAAATATACAACAAACGAGCAAAATACAAAGCTTGCTTTGATATTTTCTGCGAGTGCAGGA
>CALBKR010000127.1 GCA_937896105.1 uncultured Bacteroidales bacterium | reverse complement strand
GATTTTACGTTCGTTTGCACACCTTTTCGATATTGTGAAAAATGTTCCGAAAATGCCCCTGTTTTGCTTCTGGTCAAGTTTTGTCAAGTTGGTCAGTTTGTCTGTCCTTTAATTTTGTTATTTGGAATAAGTCTATATAAACCGATAAATTTTTTTATTTAAAAAGAATTTATAAAGCCATTTTCGTTACAAAAAAATGTGGCAATTTAATTTGCTTTTTTAGAATTTATGCCTTTACTTATACGGGTCGGTCACCGCATAACGGTCGTCTTACCCTAGTACAGGAAACAAGAACGACAGCCGGCCGGCTGTCGTTCTTGTTTCCTGTTATCTTGCAACTTCAAGATTCAGCTCTTTCCGCAGCTTGTCAATGAGCGGGTTCTTCTCTACCAATATGGCAAACTGTTTCCCCTTGTCACTTGTGTGCCTTTCTACCACCACTTTGTTTACAATGACCCTCATCTTCATTCTGATACCATTCAGGAACTGGCTTATCCCCTCTATTATACGCTTTTCTTCGCTCTCAAATAGCTCTGCGGCCATCTGGTTGTCAACCGATATCGAGAAGCATCCGTTGCCTTCTACTTTAGGCACCATTATCTTCATTCTGTCGGCCAGTGCCCGTTCGTTTTCCGGGAGCCGCAACGCGAATGCCGTCCAGGCCTGTCCGAGCATCTCGTCTGTGACTGTGGCTTGTGGGGTGCTTGCTGCAGTTCCGGTGGCGTTTCTCCTTTGCTCATCTGTTGCAGGTGCTGTTGTGCCCTGTGCTGTTGTACCTGGTTGCGGTGTTGAGCCCATTGTGCTTCTCGACCTCTGGAACATACGTCCCAGATTGTTGCCGCTTGATGCGGTTGTGCGTAGCTCCTCAGGCCTGCCTTGCAACACAGGCTGTGTGTTTTGCTGTGTAACAGGTGTGGCCTGTGCCTTTGGCACTTCGAGCCGTGTGCTTGCCTGCTGTGCCGGTATAGCAGGCTCTTGCCGGGTAACTTGCGGTGTGGTAGCTTTTGCTGCAGTCTGTTGGGCGTTCTGCTCAACTTTGTTGAAAATAGGTTTTAGTGTCTTGGGGCGTCGCCCCCCGCTTTCGTCACTGTCGCTGTCGCTCATCTGCGATAGCTCTATCAGTGTCAGCTCAACCTGCAGGCGTTTGTTGCGGCTTGTCCTGTAGTTCTGGCTGCAGTTGTTGCAAAGTCTTATGGCGTTAAATAACATCTTTGGCGTGCAGCGTCGTGCCTGTTCGGCATAGCGGTTGCGCAGTTCGTTGCTGCCCTCGAAAAGCTGCAAGGTAGCCTCGTCGCTGTTAACCAGCAAATCCCTGAAATGCGATGCAGCGCCTTCAATGAAAATGTTGCCTTCGAAGCCCTTGTTCAGTATCTCGTTGAACAAAAGCAGGCATTGCGATGTCTTTTTCTCGAGTATAAAATCCGTCAGCCTGAAATAGTACTCATAGTCGAGCACATTAAGGCTATCTATTACTTTGCTGTATGTGAGGTCGCCTTGCGTGAAACTTGCCATCTGGTCGAACAGTGACAACGCATCGCGCATACATCCGTCCGATTTTTGTGCAATTATGCGCAGAGCCTCGTAGTCGCTGTTTATCCCTTCCTTCTGGGCTATGCTCTGCAGATGTGCGATGATGTCACCGGCTTCGATGCGGCTGAAATCATATATCTGGCAGCGCGACAGGATAGTCGGGATAATCTTGTGCTTCTCGGTTGTGGCGAGGATGAATATGGCGTGTGCAGGTGGCTCTTCAAGTGTCTTCAGGAATGCGTTGAAGGCAGCCTGTGACAACATATGTACCTCGTCGATGATGTAGACCTTGTATTTTCCCACCTGCGGCGGTATCCTAACCTGCTCGTTCAGTGAGCGTATATCCTCGACCGAGTTATTGCTTGCAGCGTCGAGCTCATATATAGAGTACGAGCGCTGCTGGTTGAACGACTGGCACGATTCGCACTCGTTGCAAGGCTCTCCGCTTGCCGTCGGGTTGGTACAGTTGATTGTTTTGGCAAATATGCGTGCGCAGGTAGTCTTTCCTACACCGCGCGGCCCGCAGAACAGGTAGGCGTGAGCCAGCTTGCCACTATGTATGGCGTTCTTTAGTGTTGTTGTGAGTGATTTCTGTGCGACAACCGACTCGAAGGTGTCGGGGCGGTATTTTCTTGCCGAAACTATGTAGTTCTCCATTTCCTTAATATATATAATAGTATTATTGCCCATCCGTTCCCGGGCTTCAGGCAAAGATAGTGCAAGCCGAGAGGAGAACAAAATAAATTGATTTATTTTTTATCCCGAGGCGCCGCCTATCTTATCTAAAGATAGTGCAAGCGCCTCTTTAATAAATTCATTTATTTTTTATCCCGAGGCGCCGCCTATCTTATCCAAAGATAGTGCAAGCGCCTCTTTGAATAGTGATGCCCCCTGTAACTTATTTTCTAATTTATAATGTAATTGAGGTATTTTTTGTATATTTGCAATGAATATATCCGTGTCGGTCTATGCATAAGGAAATCTTGAAAAAGTTAAGGAAAGCATTCAAGTGGATAAGGGGTCACAAATATATATCGGTGACACTTGTCTTCCTTGCCATCATATTTGTCATCGACGACAACAATATGATAATCCATTTCAAGAACAAGTCCAAGATAAATGCACTGACCGGTGAGATAAAGTCTATGGAGGCCGATTCTGCAGTCTTGCAGAAAAAACTCAAACTCTACACCGACCGCGACAAGGATGTAATTGCAGATATAGCACGCGAGCGTGGGCTATTGAAGAAGGATGAAGAAATGTATATTATAAAGGAGTGAAAAAGATTTTCGTAATATTGAACTATGTAGGCGCTATTGCCATTTTAGTGGGGCTTGTTATGCGTCTGCTTCTTCCTGAGTACTCGGCTACGGTCTATTTGTGCGGTGCGGTTGCTTTTGCCCTCACGCAGTTCCTGTTGCGGCCGCGTTACGAAGGGCTTGTTATGCGCCGTCTTGTTGCGCAGCAACAGTTGGCAGGCCTGTTCCTTGTGGGTGCAGGAGTGCTTATGTTTACACATCACAACAACGAATGGATAGCAATTGTGCTTTGTGGAGCGTTCATAGAACTCTACAGCGTGTTCCGCTTGTCGCACGAAATAGAGAAACTCAATAAATAAAAAAATGCAAGAGCCGGCTCTTGCATTTTTTTTATTTATCTTAATCGCACCACATCTCCCACCTTCAGTTTTGTATAGCTTTTGTATTGCGGGTTCAGTTTATACAGGCTCTTGAGCTTTATTCCATACACTTGTGCAATCCTGTATAGGCTCTCGCCGTGCAGTGTCGTGTGGAAATCATACCCTCTCCTTGCCTTGTTGTGCTTTTTCTGCAGGTATACAATATCGCCTTTATTGAAGGTGTATCCCTTGTAAAGGTCGTTGTACTTGCGAATCTTTCGTTTCGATATCCCAAGCTCCTTTGACAGTGACTTGAACGTGTCGCCATCGTCGGCAATCACATAAAGCAGCCCGTTTGCCTTGAGTATCTCTTTCGGCGTGCTTTGTACGGCTACGCTCTTCTTCTGTTGTTTCCTGTGGCTTTTTGTTGAACGGTCATATTGGTACAGCCCGTAGCGCTCTATGATGCTGATGAGTTTGCTGTCGTACTCCCTGTCCTCGGCATAATAGGCTCTTTTTAACCCCCTTGCCCATCCTTTGTAGTCTTTCGGGTCGAGCTCGAAGAGAAAATCATACCTGCTGTTTTCTATAAGGAACTTAGAGTGGTCCTCATACGACTGTTTTATATTCCTGTATACACGGAATGAGCACCATCTGCCATTGTCGAACGACATAATCGTGTCACCTTTCCATCTGTCATCAGCCTTTATGCCAAAGTGGTTCTTGCCTTCGGTAGCCAGCCTGCTCTTTCCTCTTCCGCTCTCAAGCAGCCCCTGGGCAAGGGTTATGCTTGCCGGGATACCGTGTTTCTTCATCTGCTCCACGGCAATAGGGTAGTATGTCAGCAGGTATCTTTCACTGTCGTTCTTCGCCTGCGAAATGTCGTCCGGCAGTATCTGTTTCTGCTGTGTTGTAAGCGAACCGCAAGCAGTGAGCATTGTGGCTGTAATCAAAATCAGCGTATATACTTTCTTCATATCCGTAAAATCCGTTATCTTGTCACAAAATAAGTGAATAAATTGTTTTTGCGCAAGATTTTGGCTACATTCGCACAAAGAAATTTCGTATAACCGTTGTTGTTATGGTTATATTTACGTTGTTTTTTTAAATCGTATACAGCTATGAAGGAGATGGTCATCAATACAAAGGTGAAGGTGTGTACAGTCGACGAACTTTCTGCAGCCGACAGGGAGGTCGTGGATGCCGCGCGTGCAGCAACAGCCAACAGCTATGCCATATATTCGCATTTCAATGTAGGTGCGGCAGTGCGTCTTGCCAATGGAGTAGTCGTCAGCGGCAGCAACCAGGAGAATGCGGCCTATCCGTCGGGTCTTTGTGCCGAGCGCACTACGCTCTTTTGGGCTAATTCGCAATATCCAACTCAGCCGGTTGAGGTGCTTGCCATAGCTGCCCGCAACGAGCAGGGTGAGCT
>CALBKR010000126.1 GCA_937896105.1 uncultured Bacteroidales bacterium | reverse complement strand
GGGGATACAAGCAAAGAAATCAAACAGAAATATATGCAACTATTGAGTGAGAAAGAACCATTTTTCCTCGATAAGAATTACTCTATCATTCAGTTTGCCTCCGACCTTGGCACAAACCGCAGCTACGCATCGAAATTTGTAAACGAAGAGTTGGGAGTAACATTCCCCACCCTGCTCAACAGCCTCAGACTATCGCATTTCATAAAGCTGAAGAACGAGAATCCCAAAGCCTGTATAAGCACATTGGCAGCCAGCTGCGGATTCAACTGCGCTCTATCTTTTCGCCGAACATTCGTAAAAGAGTACGGGACAACACCCGGCGCATACTTCAAGAAAAAGAAGCGTTAATCCTCTTTTTTAGGTACAACCCTTGCCTTGATACGCACTACATTCTTGCGCGGAAGGGTATTCGTATAGACATAAATACTCTTTAAATATCGTCCATCAAGATTTTTGGGGAAGAAAGAGACGTACACTGCGCCCTTCTCTCCCGGCGCTATCGCCTCGCTGCTATGGGTCGCCGATGTACAACCGCAACTGACATACACCCCCTCGATACGCAACGGCCCATCGCCGGTATTTACAACATCAAAAACACACGACACCGAATCGGCAGCCTCAGAAACCTCGCCAAAATCGTACATCTTCTTAGGGAACTGCACAGCCGCCTGCGCAACCAACATAGAGGGTAGCGCCAACAGACAAAACAATATGCACAAAAGCCTACTCATCTTATTGACATATACTGCAAATTTAATGCAAGACAAGATATAAACAAAATAAACGGGGCTATTTTTCACTTTGCTTCGAATGGTGAACTTACAGAGATAAAAAAGAAAAAACGACAAACGATTTTCACCGTTTATCGCCCAATTTTAACCCCAATTTTAACCCCAATTTTAACAAGGTGTCGACTTCTCTTATAAATTATCGAACAAGTTTATAGAGGATTTTAGGCGCATTATGGACTTTGTAGAGTATAAGCATATTGTTTTAAAGCCTTACAAGGTTGGTAATGGTATAAAATAGCAAAACTGCACTTACGATTGATGCTGCTGTATTTGCAGTCCTTAGTGTTTTTGAAAATTTACTCATTTACTTCTTGTTTTTTGTTGTTAATACTATGTTGTTTTTCTCTATTTCTTGTGTTTGTTTGGCTTTGTTTCTGTTAAATTGTTGATTATTACATACATAAGGCTTTGAAGGAACAGAAAAAGGAATAATCCTCGACCATTCAGAGTGCATTATGTGGGTAAAAAAGTGAGATAATGCACGATTTATGGTCGGAAAAACAATAAAAAAACCTCACCGGCAGTTCTTTTCTGCAAGTGAGGTTCTAATGTAAAGTTATTTTTATCAGTCGAATAAAGAGTCCATTGTTATGACATTTTGGATACGACCGCTATATTCGTTCTTTGTAAGTCCATAGGTGGTTACCAGCGTTGTATGCAATGCCTTGCGACATTTTGTTTCATTGGCAAAAACATCCAACTTGCGTCGCAGTTCCGCATCATATTTCTTGTCAATGGTGTAGTTGGGGGTGGAATACTTCATTTCGCAAACATTCACAACCCTGTCTGCCCTGTCTATAAGCATATCTATTTGCGCTCTATCTCCTTCTGTCAGTTTGCTTCGCCACGGAGATATTTCTGCCTGCACGGCTGCTATGCCCAATGCCTGTTTTATCTTCTCACGGTGCACAAAGCATACCTCTTCAAAAGCAAAGCCACGCCAAGCGTTCAAGGCCGGCGACATAAGATTGTTTTTCCAATAGTTTGGCCCGGCATTCTTCTTGTCGATAAAGTAAAGATAGAACAATGTGTACAGGTCGGTGAGTTTGTAATAGACCTCACGCAGCGAGTGGTTGTAATATACATAGGACATAATAAAGTCGCTGCTCTCCAATGCTCGGAGCATTTTTGTCAATCCACCGCCGTATGGCAGCCCGGTCTGCTTTGCAATCTCCTCCCTTGTATATCCTTCACGTTTCCGGGAAAGTAGTTTTATTATTTTTATATATTTTTCCGGCGATGCAAAAAGCGAGGCGTACAAGCGGTCAAATTCACCTCTCAGTTTTCCTTTTTTGTCAAAGAAGAGGCGGTCTATATTCTGTGTGAGGCTTTCACTCTTATCTATATAAGAAAGGTAATATGGTATTCCGCCCATTGCCATATAACATTGCAATTGCTCGTAACGGTCCATAATGATGCCCTCGCTCTTCATATACTCCTCACATTCGCCAAGGGTAAACGGAGAAAGGTGCATTTCGTAGGTTGTACGCCCGTAAAGTCCGCCTTTGCTTTGTAGGAGCTTATCGGAAATCCACGATGTTGCAGAGCCGCACACAATGAGCATAATATGTTTTTGCCCGGCGGCCCAACCATTCCAAAAATGCTCAAAGGCTGTGATGAAACCCGAACGCGGAGTGTCCATCCAGGGCAGTTCGTCTATAAAGACAAGCAACCGTTTGTCTTTTACTTTACTCTCGAACAAAGTGATGAGCATCTCAAAAGCCTCGAACCAATCTTTCGGCTTTTTCTCAACATCTGCACCATAGCGTTTCAAAGAATGATAGAACGCTTGCAGTTGTTTCTCTGCTAAATATTCATCCTCAAGTTCTATTGGCGAAAGTGCAGTGTGGTAAAAATCCAATCTATCCCGAAAGAGCTCCCTCACAAGATATGTCTTACCCACGCGCCTTCTTCCGTAAACAACCACGAGCTCGGCCTTGTTTGAATTATAAACCTGCTCAAGTTCCTTTTGCTCTTTTTTGCGACCAATTATACCCTCCATAGCTCTATTATTTTGCCACAAAGATAGTAAAAGTTTGTTTCGTGGCAAGTTTATATTAGATTATTTTGCCACAAAGGTATTAGAAACTTATTTCGTGGCAGGATAAAAAATAACCATCTTGCCGCAGTCTCTTGGGGCTGTAGCTTGGTGGTTTAATAGTATAGCGACTTCACTCAAAGGAACAAGCATTGATAATGCTTTTATTTAATATCATTGTTATGTCCCCTTTATAAAAAAGGCGGCAGTTCTTAATCAACAGAATTTATATTATTTTCCAAACAAATAATAGCTATTCCGATGTTTTTCAAAGGAATAGCTATATTTTTTATAATCCACATAAATAACTAAGAAAATGAAAGAGGGCAACCCAATTTACTTTTGGGTTACCCTCTAAACTTTTTTATAGTGCTTGTGGATTTTTTAAATCTCCTCTGCCTTTGTCTCCTCGGCCTCTTTTTTCTTGGCGAGGTACTCGGGGAGGTTCAATCCTGCCATATCAAAAAGCTCGTTCAAGGGAGGAACGGACTTCATAAGGCCCGATACAAAGCCTGCTGTCGAGCCTTTGCCGTCGCCGTTGCCGCTGTCCCAAACGGTAACGTGGTCGATATTGATGCCCTTGACTGCCTCTACCTGTGTCTTTACAAGCTCGGGGAGCTTTTCGAGTAGCAACAGCATATAAGCTTTGTTGGCGTCGCCGCCCGCTGCCTCGACCATCTTGTCGTAACCGGCTGCCTGCTTGGTGAGCACCTCGTAGAGACCCTTAGCCTCGGCCTCCATCTTGGCGTAGATGGCGTCGGCCTCACCCTTTGCGTTGACGCGCTTCTGCTCGGCCTCGGCCTCGGCTGCGATGATAAGGCGCTGTTTCTCAATCTCTTGGGGTACGATAACGTTGGCTGTCTCGGTCGAACGCTCACGCTCGGCACGAGCCTCCTCGGCCTCGCGCTCGGCTGCGTAGGCCTCTTGCAGGGCCTTAGCCTGTTGTACCTTCTCGGCTGCGCTTGCCTTGCGCTGTGCCTCGGCCTCTTTCTCGCGGCGGAAAGCCTCGGAGTTGGCAATCTCGACCTTAGCCTCGTTCTCGCCCTTTACGGCGTAGGCGTTGGCCTCGGCGGTACGGATACGGGTCTCTTTAACGGCCTCGGCTTTACCAATTTCACCAATCTTGTCCTGCTCGGCTACGCGTACTTTTGCCTCGTTGATGGCCTTTGCAGCTGCCTCGCGACCGAGTGCCTCGATGTAACCCGACTCGTCCTTAATATCGGACATCTCCTGAACAGCATACATCAGGCGACGTGCAACATTCTGCTCGGCCTCGGCCTGTGCCTTAACCTTCTCCTGCTCGGCTGTCTCCATAAAGACGCCTGAGATCTGCTCGTAACCCTC
>CALBKR010000125.1 GCA_937896105.1 uncultured Bacteroidales bacterium | reverse complement strand
AACTTGTTAATCCCTCTCTCGCTGTACTGCCACAGATGCAGCCCGTCGTCGCTCATCCTGTTGGCCGGTATCTCCGTCACCTTGTAGTTGTAGCGGTAGAGCTTCGGTATCTCAATGTAGGGAGTGAATACCGGTGTCATCAGTGCCACCTGGTCGCCACGTGCCAGCAGACGGTTCTGCTGCAGGCTGTCGAATATGTAGCACATTGCAGCCGTGCCGCCTTCGGTGGCAAACAGGTCGAGTTCGCCCTGTGGAGGCCTCCCGTCGCACAGCTCCTGCGCGATGTAGTCACAAACGGCTATCTCGCAATGCTTGAGTATGCGGTCGGGCACAGGGTACTGGTTGCCCATCACTCCCTCGGCCCATTCGTGCACAAGCTCGTCGGGAGACACCCTGTGCTCGTCGAGCATATAACGGTAGCACTTGTCGAGGAACTGCGCCCACTGCTCCTTTCTGTTCTCCTTCAGGAACTCCTCGAAGCGTTCTGCTATGCCTCTCTTCTGCGGGATGCCGGCTATGCCCTCGGGCTCGTAGTGGTCGCGGCGGCATTCGTCAATGCCGAACCTGCCAAGCGCGAAGAACGCTTCGCGCGGCAGGGTAGCAACCCAGTTCGGGTTGCCGCGCCCCGCATTGAGCATCGTATGCATCATCTTGCGTATGCTCTCATCGGCCAACTTAATCAAACGGTCCTTCAACTCAAAAGGACTGATTTTCTCCATCTCCTTGTCAAAGGATGCGACCTCGCTATGGTCATTCAGTAAATTATTCATATAATCGGTTTATAAGATTAAAACATAAGTAATATTATCTCTTTGCTCTGTACTCTGCTCTCTGTACTCTGTACTCTGTACTCTGCTCTCTGTACTCTGCTCTCTGTACTCTGCTCCTCATCCCACCATCAGCGTCAGCAACACACCCCAAAGGATAAGCAGCGTGTTACCCACCGCGTATGTCACCGTGTAGCCCAGTGCCGGCGTTTCACTGCCAAGACTCTCCTGCAACGCACCTATGGCTGCCGTTGTGGTGCGTGCTCCGGCACAACACCCCAGGGCAATAGCAGGGTGGAACTTGAACCACTTGACAGCAATGAACAACCCGAACAGCAATGGCAACGATGTCGCCACAATGCCGGCAATGAAGAGCGACAGCCCTACCTCGCGGAATCCCTCGATAAAGCCCGGACCGGCCGATATGCCAATAATGGCTATAAAAATGTTCAACCCAAGGTTGTTGAATACCCACAGCGCTCCCTCGGGAATGGCACCCATCGTAGGGTGGTGCGCACGCCACCATCCGAACACAAGGCCGGCTATCAGTGCACCGCCGCTGCTGCTCAGGCTCAACGGAATACCGCCAATGTGCAGCGTCAGCGTGCCTATTATCGCACCAATGAAAATGCCTATCGACAGGAACACCACATCGCTCTCGTTGGTAGCAGGGTCGGGATAACCCACCTCTTTGGCTGCCAGCTGCACCTCTACTTTGCGTCCCACAAGCTCAA
>CALBKR010000124.1 GCA_937896105.1 uncultured Bacteroidales bacterium | reverse complement strand
TGTGTGGCACGGCACGTTCCAAAATTACATAGGAAGCATAGTCCAGGAACCAGTTGCGGTACATGCCCGTTAGCTTGTGGGTGATATCCCCGGTCTCGTGGTAATGGCTGTGCTCGGCATTGCCGGCATCCCCGGGCATCACCTCGTCGGCATTCGCTTCGTTAAAATTCTCGTCAAAATCGTTGTAGTCCATAGTTGAAAGGGATAGTCCTTCGGGCTTGCTATGCCCGTGTGTATAATTCTGCTATCAAATTACAAAAGTAAATAAAAATGGTAGATTTTTGAAGCCAATCGCGATTTTATTTCCCGAAAGTTCTGCTTTTGGGCTCTGTTTTTATAAATTTGGCCGGTTTTGCAATTATAATGGCTTGCGGATAAGGTTTTTCGGCAAAAAAGCACTATTTTTGTCAAAATATTATGAAAAAAGAAATAAATAAGAATTAATACAATTATGGCTCAGGAAGATGTTTTCAAAAAAGTAGTTGCGCATTGCAAGGAGTATGGTTTTGTATTCCCCTCAAGTGATATTTACGACGGCTTGGGTGCTGTGTACGACTATGGTCAGATGGGTGTTGAACTCAAGAACAATATAAAGACCTATTGGTGGCAGAGTATGGTGCTGCTCAACGACAATATCGTGGGTATCGACTCGGCTATCTTTATGCACCCTACAATATGGAAGGCTTCGGGTCACGTCGATGCGTTCAATGACCCTCTCATCGATAACCGCGACTCGAAGAAGCGCTACCGCGCCGATGTTCTCATCGAGGAGCAGATAGCAAAGTATGAGGAGAAGATGGAGAAGGAGGCTGCAAAGGCTGCAAAGCGTTTCGGCGACTCTTTCGACCGTGAACTCTTTATGCAGACAAACCCCAAGGTGCTTGCCGAGAAGGAGAAGCGCGATGCATTGCAGGCACGCTTTGCAAAGGCTCTCAATGATATGAACCTCGAGGAGCTCCGTCAGATAATCATCGACGAGGAGATTGTATGCCCAATATCCGGTACACGCAACTGGACAGAGGTGCGCCAGTTCAACCTTATGTTCTCTACCGAGATGGGCTCTACAGCCGACGGTGCGATGAAGGTCTATCTCCGTCCAGAAACTGCGCAGGGTATCTTTGTGAACTACCTCAACGTGCAGAAGACCGGCCGTATGCGTGTTCCCTTCG
>CALBKR010000123.1 GCA_937896105.1 uncultured Bacteroidales bacterium | reverse complement strand
GGCTTGCGCGGCTTGCTCCTTACTATACGTATTATAGGCTTGTTTTTTATGTATCTGAAAACAATCCAAGCCAACAAAGCCAATAACACGACAAGCAGGAATGAGAGGTATACAGTGTCGCGATACTCCTCCCAGGTCAGTCTTACATCCCATACCGGGCGCAAGCCTTTGATATTCTTGAGGTCGGTTGTGTCAATGGGCACAGTGTTGACTATCAAGTTGGTAGTGTTGGTGTAATAGGGGTCGCCGTTCACCTTGGCAAACACCGGCGGAAGCTGCTGCGGCGCATCGACAAACGATGTTATGGTGTACTCGCCCTTGTAGATATCGCGTCCTTTGCCGTCGCTTGTCCTGTATTGCCTGTTGCCAAGCACCTCTACTCCACCGGCAACGGCGTTTTCGAGTGTAGGCATCTCCACGGTGTAACCGCTGTCGACACTCAACTCAAGTGTCAGCTTGACCTGCTCACCGATGCGTATCTCCTTCGTGTCGATATGCAACGAATCGAAATAGGCATTGAAGAGGACATTCTGCGACATTGCCGGTGATACGGCAAAGGCAAGAAGAGCCGCTACTATGTATGATATTGTTCTTTTCATTTCAATTAATGCTTAAGTGAATCAGCTACGCTGGGCAAACAGCGCCAACAGGGCTTTCACGTAATCCTGGTCAGTGCGCACCGATACCGAGTCGACACGGCTTTTCTGCAATGTCGTCTTCAACGTGTCGCCTGTTCCACCATTCGCGCTGTGCTTCACGCACCTTCCTTGATGATGTGTCGATATACATCTCGCCACCGCCTTCGGCGTCACGCACCTTGATTAGACCGACATCGGGCAACTCGGCAAGGCGACGGTCATAGACCTGTATAGCCACGAGGTCGTGCTTTCGGTTAGCGATAGTCATTGCGTTGCTGTAGTCAGTATCGCAAATGAAATCGCTCAACAGGAATGCCGTACAACGCTTTTTAATTGCATTGGTGAGATACTGCAACGGAACTTTTATATCGGTACTCTTGCTGTCGGGCTCAAAATTCAGCAATTCCCTTATTATATAAAGGATATGCTTACGCCCTTTTTGAGGGGGTATGAATTTCTCGACCTTGTCGGTGAAGAATATCACACCTATCTTGTCATTGTTCTGTATTGCCGCAAAAGCAATGGTCGCGGCAATCTCGGTCAATGTCTCACGTTTTGTGCGCACCGAAGTTCCGAAATCAAGGCTGTCCGATAGGTCGACAAGAAGCATCACGGTCAACTCACGCTCCTCTTCAAAAACCTTTATGTAGGGTTTGTTGAAGCGTGCGGTAACATTCCAGTCAATATCGCGCACATCGTCGCCATATTGATACTCGCGCACCTCGCTGAAGGACATACCGCGTCCCTTGAAGGCCGAGTGATACTGGCCAGCAAAGATATTGTGCGAAAGACCACGCGTCTTAATCTCTATCTTACGGACCTTCTTTATGAGCTCAGTCGTCTCCATCTCTCGTTAGGGTACCTCAACGCTGTTCAGAACAAGGCTTACTATCTCGTCGGTCGTCAGGTTGTTGGCCTCTGCCTCATAGCTCAAACCGATGCGGTGACGGAGCACATCGTGTGCAACGGCGCGCACATCCTCGGGAATAACGTAACCTCTGCGCTTGATGAATGCATAGGCGCGTGCTGCCAGTGCAAGGTTGATGGATGCACGTGGCGATGCTCCGAAGGAGATATAATCCTTGACCTCCTTCATACCATACCTGTCAGGGAAACGTGTAGCAAAGACAATATCGGCGATATACTGCTCGATTTTCTCGTCAAGATATACCTGACGCACCACTTTGCGTGCCTCGACGATATCCTCGGGCTTGAGCAGAGGTTTAACCTCAATCTTCTCGCCGGTAATATTCTGGCGTATGATACGTTTCTCTTCCGAAAGTTCGGGATAACCTATGACCACCTTAAGCATAAAACGGTCGACCTGCGCCTCGGGGAGCGGGTATGTACCCTCCTGCTCAACTGGGTTCTGCGTTGCCATTACAAGGAAGGGCTGCGGGAGTTTGAATGTCTCCTTACCTATTGTCACCTGACGCTCCTGCATAGCCTCGAGAAGTGCACTCTGAACCTTTGCCGGTGCACGGTTAATCTCGTCGGCAAGCACAAAATTCGCGAATACAGGACCCTGTTTCACCTTGAACTCCTCGCTCTTCTGGCTATAGACCATAGTACCCACGACATCGGCCGGGAGAAGGTCGGGAGTGAACTGTATGCGGCTGAAATCGGCATCGATGAGGTCGGACAAAGTTTTTATGGCAAGTGTCTTTGCCAAACCGGGCATACCCTCGAGCAGGATATGTCCATCGGAAAGCAATCCGATGAGCAACGACTCTACCAGATGTTTCTGGCCAACGATTACCTGCCCCATTCCTGTCTGCAGGTTTGTCACGAAAGCACTCTGCTTTTCAATCATCTCATTCAGTTCTCGAATGTCAATTGTTGCACTCATAATTATGTTTTTGTATATTTTTGTTTTGTTTTGGGCAAAAGTAGTACGAATAAAAAAAATCGTGTGTTAAATACTATAAAATTGATTTAACCACTGTTAGCGTTAAACATACTTTAACTTAACGGATGCCTATTCGTTAGGAATAAGACGCGGGATACGTATCTCCATACCTTCGCGCAAGGCATCGGGCTTTGCCATATTATTATATTTAACAATGTATGGCCACAGTTTCTTGTCGCCGAAATATTTCCTTGCAATCTTTGTCAATGTCTCGTCAGCCGCCACCGTATGCAATGCAAGTTCGCCATCGGCTACATATAACAACGTATCAGCAAGTGTTATGTTCCCGAGTCTTGTAGATGCCAACTCCTGAACCATAACGAATTCATATTTATCCTCGGCAATAGTTTGCTCTGCAGCATCAGTAGAGGGTTGCTCTACAACAGCATCGGATGCCGGCTGTTCTGCAACCGCTTCCTCGACAATCTGCCGCTCTGCCACTACATCAGCGGCCGGCTCCGGCAACTGTTCGGGTGTTTCATCGACAACAGTTGCTGCGGTCGTTGTTTCTTCTATTGCAGCAGCAACAGGAGCATCGTTCTTAGGCTCCGTTACCTGAGCAACAACTTCGGTCGTCGGGTTATTGTCGGCAAGCAGGTTCTCTGCGGTTGCTGCACTATTGCTGTTTTCTGCGCCCTTTTCTTCTCCTGTCATAATAGTGAAGCCTGCAAACGCCGCTACAATGACAACGACAGCAACAGCAATATAACGCCAAGCACCTCTCTTCTTGGGCTTTTCGACCGCCTTTGTCTCCGGTTGCTTTTTCTTGGGCACACGCACAAGAACAGGTTCTGCAGGTCTCTCCTGGGGAACAACATTCTGCTCGGGAGCATCAACCTTCTCTTCAACCGTTTCGGTTGGTTGTTCCTGTTGCGGTTCTTCAACTGCAGCGGTCTCTTCAGTAACCAGGTGCTGAGCACCCTCTTCGTTGGCTACACCCTCAACAGGCTGTTCCAATTCTGCATCCGCAACAGACATTGCCTGTGGCACATCATCCGCAACAGCAGGTTTCTCGGCTATATCGTTGTTGGTTTCAGTATCTTCGGTTTCCTCGGCCTGTACATCGGGCTGGTAGGTATCGTCCACCTCAACCGGCTCGAACATTGCAAAAGGCTGGTTCACTTCATCCTTCAAGGCATCGGCAGGAGTGAATGTCAGTTTCTTGTGTCCTTTAATCTCAATCTTTTCACCGGTATTCACATCCACGCTGCTGCGGCTTGCCACATCGGTTACCTTGAATGTTCCAAGGCCGTTTATCTTCACAATGCCATCCTGCTCCAAGCCTTCGATTATGATATCAAAGAAGGCTTTGGTAAACATTTCGGCTTTGGCTGCAGAGATATTGCTCTCTTTTGCCATCAACGAAATCAGGTCGGACTGGTTCAGTTTTGCATCCATAGCTATATCTCCTTAATTTATTTGAATTTATCTTTCAGCTTGTTGCTTGGCTTGAATGCCGGCACAATCTTGGGCGGCACAAGGAAACGCTGACCGGTCTTTGGATTTACCGACAGTCTCTCGTTGCGCATCTTCACCTCAAGGATGCCAAAGCCCGATATGTTGAGCTGGTCATTCTCTTTCAGGCAACCGGTCATAAGACCCACAAGTGTCTCCACATTGGTCGTTGCATCCGCGACCGTGGTGTTGCACCTCTTTGCCAATCTGCTAATAAACTCCTTGTTGTTCATATTGTCGTGTCTCAATTATTTCACTACGGTTCCCATCAGGTCGAATTCGGCGGCATCGGTTATACGTACATTGTAGAAAGCGCCAATTTCGAGCGTGCCTTCGGCTCTACTTATCAGCACCTCAGTATCAACATCGGGAGAATCGAATTCGGTGCGACCTATATAATAATCGCCCTCGACTCTGTCTATTACCGTGCGGTAGGTGTTGTCGACCTTCGCCTCGTTAAGTCGTGTGGAAATTCTCTGCTGAACCTCCATAAGGCGGTCGAGACGCTCCTGTTTCTTCTTTTTCGAGATGCTGTCGCGGTAGTTCTGTGCAGCGTATGTGCCCTCCTCCTCGCAATAGGCGAATGCACCGAGGCGGTCGAATTTCGCCCACTTCACGAACTCAATCAGCTCCTCGAACTCTTTCTCGCCTTCACCGGGGAAGCCTACCATCATCGTTGTGCGCAGGCAAATACCGGGAACCTCTTCACGCATACGTTGCACGAGTGCGTATGTATCCTCTTTCGTGACATTGCGCTGCATCTTTTTCAGAACCTTTGTACTCACGTGCTGCAACGCTATGTCAAGGTACTTGCACACATTGTCACGCTCACGCATCACACGCAACAGGTCATAGGGGAAATTGCTCGGGTAGGCATAGTGCAGGCGTATCCACTCCACACCTTCGATGTCCGAAATTCTCTCGACAAGTCCGGCAATGCTCTGTTTCTTGTAGAGGTCGACACCATAGAATGTGAGTTCCTGTGCAATTATCTGGAACTCCTTGACGCCCTTTGCAACAAGGCTGCGCACCTCGGCAACGATATCCTCTATCGGGCGCGATTTATGTGCGCCGGTTATTATGGGAATTGCACAGTAAGCACAACGGCGGTTGCAGCCCTCGGATATCTTTATGTAGGCATAATGTCCCGGTGTCGTCAACACACGCTCGGCAGCGAGTTCCTCGCGATACTGCTGTTTGAGGTCGGCAAGCAGCTCTGTCCAGTTGAACTTGCCATAGAACTTGTCGACTTGTGTAATCTCCTCGCGTAGTTCGGTGAGGTAGCGTTCCGAAAGACACCCCATCACATAGAGCCTTTTCAGGTCGCCCTGCTCCTTGCGCTGGCAGAACTCGAGTATCATATTTATCGACTCCTGCTTTGCGTCGCCTATAAAGCCACAGGTGTTTATCACAGCAATCTCGCCGCAAGGCTCCTCGCTGTCGTGTGTAACCTCGTAGCCACACTCCTGCAGCTGGCGCATCAGGTGCTCCGAATCGACAAGATTCTTCGAGCATCCCATCGTTATAACATCTACACGGTTGCGTTTCATCTCTTATCCGAATAAAGAATCGACAAACTCCTCGCGGTTGAATATCTGCAGATGGTCGATACCCTCGCCAAGGCCGATGTACTTCACAGGTATCTTGAACTGGTCGCTGATACCTATTACCACACCACCCTTTGCCGTGCCGTCGAGCTTTGTTATGGCAAGCGATGTCACCTCGGTCGCCTTGGTAAACTGTTTTGCCTGCTCGAATGCATTCTGTCCTGTAGAGCCGTCGAGCACAAGCATCACATCGTTAGGCGCGGTTGGCACGACCTTCTTCATCACATTCTTTATCTTTGTAAGCTCATTCATCAAGCCCACCTTGTTGTGCAGGCGGCCTGCGGTGTCGATAATAACCACATCGGCATTGTTGGCAACTGCCGAAGAGAGTGTGTCGAAAGCCACCGATGCCGGGTCGGAGCCCATACCCTGCTTTATTACAGGTACATCGGCACGGCGTCCCCACTCGACGAGCTGCTCCACCGCGGCTGCGCGGAAGGTGTCGGCAGCACCAAGGAAGACCTTCTTGCCGGCCTTCTTGTACTGGTGCGCAAGCTTGCCAATGGTAGTCGTCTTGCCTACACCGTTCACACCTACAACCATTATCACATAAGGGGTGCCGGGTGTCGTGGGAATGTCGAATGTACCGCCATCCTCGGTATTGTTCTCCATCAACAGCTGCGCAATCTCATCCTTGAGCAGCTTGTTGAGTTCGCTTGTGTTCATAAACTTGTCTTTGGCCGCACGACGCTGTACACGGTCAATAATCTTCAATGTAGTTTCAACGCCCACATCCGATGTCACAAGCACCTCCTCGAGATTATCGAGCACATCGTCATCTATTTCGCTCTTGCCTGCAATCGCACGGGCTATCTTGCTGAATACACTCTGCTTTGTCTTTGAAAGTCCCTGGTCAAGAACCTCCTTCTTCTCTTTACTGAAAAAACTGAATATTCCCATATTCCTATAAAATCTTCATTATAACACACTTTGGCGTGTCGTTTCCAATTATTATTAATCAAGCTTCAGCACTGCAAGGAACGCCTTCTGCGGAACCTCTACATTGCCAATCTGCTTCATACGTTTCTTTCCCTTCTTCTGTTTCTCGAGCAACTTGCGTTTACGCGACACATCACCACCGTAGCACTTTGCAGTCACATCCTTGCGCACCTGCTTGATGGTTTCACGTGCAATAATCTTTGTGCCGATGGCAGCCTGCAGGGCAATATCGAACTGCTGTCTTGGTATCAGGTCGCG
>CALBKR010000122.1 GCA_937896105.1 uncultured Bacteroidales bacterium | reverse complement strand
TGCCCAACGTGGAGTGTAGACCTGACGAGCCGGTATTCCCACGGCACGCAACGCTGCAACAGTGAAGGTCGACTCCTCGCCGCAACGGCCGTATGCGGTGCGCACGGTGGCCAAAGGCGAACTTGTACGTATGTCGCTCGGTGTATATGTCACCTTCTCGTGGCACCAATGATTGACCTCGAGCACAGCCTCACGCATCGAGAGGTTCTTTACCCTATCCTTCAGCTCCTCGTAGAAGACGACGCGGCTCGAATCCAAATCCTCGTTATTTACCCTGACCGGCAGCACAAAATGGATAAACTCCCTTACCGGCACGCTCTTGCCCCAAGGCATCTCCTCGCGTGCAAGCAGCGAACAGTCGACATTCGACAGGAAGAAACCGGCACTGCGGTCGGCAATGTCGGGCAACGGCATATAGGCATACAGGAACTGCATCGCCTGTTTCCTTGTACCTGTAAGAGCATCAATTGGCGAGAAATATTTCTCATTGCCAACAAGTTCGCGCCTAGCCTCAAAAGCCTTTGCTATTTTACCTTTCCTGTCGAGGTTCTCTTGCGCCGACAGAGATAAGAACGAGAGTACTGCTGCCGAAAGCAACACAATATATCTTTTCATAATAATTGATTTAGGAGTTGTAAAAATAGGGATATTATCCATTAAAAAAAACAAATATCGCTATTTATTGATGCTTTCCTGCACTTTTTATTCACAAACAGGTGTGCTATAAAGGTTTTTTTATATTTTTGTTGCCTTAAAAGAGACAGCAACCACAAGCGATGGTGGCTGTGTAGAACCAAGATTAAAGTGGAGAGAAACAGGGAAAATATACCGATAAAAAGGCTGATTATCTGGCTTTGGCGCAACTCGAGAGGAGCCCGCAAGCAGGCTATCATAAACACCGGCATAGGACTGCTCGATGTTGTGAGCCAACTGCTGTGGGTACTTGCCTGCAAACACGCCATTGACATTGCCACAGGCATAAAAGAGGGGTCGCTGATTGTGACCGGTATCATAATTGCAACATTGATGTTGGCACAAATAGCATCACGTGCTGCCAGCAGATGGATACACGCAGTGACAGGCAACAAGGTGCGCAACAGGATGAGACGCGAGGCCTTTGCCCGTCTGTTGCGCTGCGACTGGCTTCACCTGCAGAGACACCACACGGGCGACCTAACCAATAGGCTCGAGGGCGATGTCTCAAGTATCACCTCGCTGATAACAGAAACAATACCGGCCACAATTGTCGCTGCGGTACAACTGATTGCATCGTTCGCGCTCCTGTTCATAATGAGCCCGATACTTGCTGTCGCGGTGTTCATCATCCTACCTATCTGTCTGTTTATCAGTCGAATATATGTAAAGAAGATGCGCCGGCTCAACCGCGATGTGCGCGACAGCGACAGTCGCATCCAGTCGGTACTCCAGGAGAGCCTGCAACATAAGGAACTCATAAAGTCACTCGAACAGAACGACTCCACCGAGCAACAGCTGTCCAAGCTGCAGAGCCAACTGCAGAGCCAGGTGGTGAGCCGCACAAAATTCTCGCTTGGAGCATACACGCTCATTCAGTTGGGCTTTGCGATTGGTTACGTGATTGCATTTATGTGGGGTGTCGACAACCTGCGTGACGGCACTATAACATACGGAACAATGGCGGCCTACCTGCAATTGGTAGGGCTTATACAGCGACCGACAATGGATTTGAGCCGTTATATACCGGGCATCGTATCGTCATTGACTGCAGCCGAGCGCCTCTATGAGCTCGAGGACATACCGATGGAGCAACAAGGTGATGCAGTGATGCTTGAAGGCACTGCCGGGGTACGTTTCAACAATGTTACATTCCGCTACGAAGAGGGCAAGCGCTTTATCCTCGACAGGTTCTGTTTTGATTTCCCGCCCAACAGCAGCACTGCTATCGTGGGTGAGACCGGAGCAGGAAAGACGACACTGATACGCCTGCTCATAGCACTCATAAACCCATTGGACGGCACCATTGAGCTTTACAACGACAAAGAGAAGCACGAATCGTCGACACTCACCCGACGCAATTTCGTATATATACCACAGGGCAACAGCCTTGTGAGCGGAACGATAAGGGATAACCTGCTGATGGGTAACCCGGATGCTACCGAGGAGCAGATGAAACGTGCGCTGCACATTGCCTGTGCCGATTATGTCCTTGAACTGCCCGACGGCATTGACAGCACTGTCACCGAACGTGGCGGAGGATTGAGTGAAGGACAAGCGCAACGCATTGCCGTAGCACGCTCGATACTCCGTCCGGGCAGCGTCCTGATACTCGATGAGGTGACATCGGCACTCGACGAGGCTACAGAGCAGGAGATGCTCAGAAGGCTGACACAAAGCCAGATAGGCAAGACTCTCATTTTCGTGACACACCGCCCTGCCGTAATAGACTACTGCAACCAGGTGCTGCGGATAGAGAAACCGGCAAAAAAGGCAACTGTATGAGAACAAAAAGACACCCGTGCGGGTGTTTTTTTATTTATTGCAACAGGCAAATGCAATAAAACACCATCTTCTCCGTTTTGTAAAAGATAAAAATAATATAATAACAACAACAGCTATGATTGAATACTTGAAAGGGGAACTCGCCGAACTGACACCGGCTACTGCAATAATAGAGTGCTGCGGAGTAGGTTACGAGACAAGCATAACCCTGAATACATACAGCGCGCTGCAGGGCAAGAAGGATGTGAAGGTATACATCTACGAGGTTATCCGTGAGGACACACACCAGCTTTTCGGTTTCTGCAACAAGGACGAACGCGAGCTGTTCCTGCTGCTGATATCGGTATCGGGTATCGGCGGCAACACGGCACGCACCATCCTATCGGCATTTACCGTGAATGAGCTTTGCGAGGCTATCTTTACCGGCAACGAGGCTGCCATAAAGAGCGTGAAGGGCATAGGCCTGAAGACTGCACAGCGCATCATCATCGAACTCAAGGACAAGATAAAGGGCATCGGCAGCGGGGCACAGGGAACAATGGTCGCAACGGCAGCCCCCGACAACGATGTGATAGAGGGCGCTGTTTCGGCACTCATAATGCTCGGGTTCCCGGCTGCTGCAACCAACAAGGTTGTGCAGGCAATCATCAAAAGCGAGCCCACAGCGACCATCGAGCAGGTTATCAAACTGGCACTGAAACAGCTTTAAACAGCGACAATGAGCAAGCGTACGTTCATACTTTTCACCCTGCTTTTCGCGACAATGACAATTCTCGCGCAGGGCAACGTACGCAATGACTCGATACGGAAATCCATCAGGGAGCGCAACAGGGTAAAGGCCAACAAGGAGGTCACACCCGACACCGTTCCGGCACTCTACCCAGTTGCCGAGACAACACCCACCGGCCTTGGCGACATCAAGCAGCGCCCGCTCGACCTGCGCACACCTGCCAACATCGCCACCGACACGCTCTACAACGAGAAGGACGGCACATACGAGTTGAGCACACGCCTCGGTGAAGGCACAGTACTCGGTGCACCTATCCTGCTGACCCCCGAGGAGTATGCCAAGTGGCAGGAGAGAGCCTCGATGAACAGCTTTTTCAGGAAAAAGAACTACGAGGAGTGGGAGAACTCGCAGAGCAAGAACAAGTTCGACTTTACCGATATGCATTTCGACCTTGGACCTGCCGAGAAGATTTTCGGCCCCGGCGGCGTAAGGGTAAAGACACAGGGAAATGCAGAGCTGAAGATAGGCTATTCGATACAGAACATCGACAACCCGGCATTGCCGTCGCGCAGCCGCACGACAAACAGTTTCGACTTTGACGAGAAGATAAACCTGAACATACGAGGCAGCGTCGGCGACAAGATGAATATGGACTTCAACTACAACACCGAAGCCACCTTCAGCTACGACGCAAAGAAGATAAACCTAAAATACGACGGCAAGGAGGATGAGATAATCAAGCTGCTCGAGGCCGGCAACGTATCGTTCCCCACCAATTCGAGCCTCATCAAGGGTGCATCCTCGCTATTCGGTATCAGAGCCGACCTGCAGTTCGGCAAGCTCTCTTTGCAGACTGTCCTGTCGCAGAAGACATCGAACAGCACTGTGGTGAATTCAAAGGGCGGCACACAGCTCACCACGTTCGAGATTGAGATAACCAACTACGACGAGAACAAGCACTTTTTCCTTGCACACTACTTCCGCGACAACTACGACCGCTCGATGTCGCAGCTGCCGGCTATCCTCTCGGGCGTGAACATCAACCGCATCGAGGTGTGGGTTACCAACAAGACAAGCGACTACAACAACCCGCGTAACCTTGTGGCATTCACCGATATCGCCGAGAACAGGCATATAAGCAACCCAGTATGGAGCGCCGTCGGCAGCGCCGCAATACCGCACAACAACGCCAACGACCTCTACTCGCAGATGAGCACTACCTATGCAGGCGTGCGCGACATTGACCAGGCTAACAACATCCTCAACAACATAGACGGCATAAACGGCGGACGCGATTATGAGAAGCTCTCCAATGCTCGCCTGCTATCGGCTTCGGAATACACCCTTAACAGCGAGCTCGGTTTCATTTCGCTAAAGACGCCACTGCGCGCCGATGAAGTCTTGGCTGTGGCATACGAATATACCTATGGTGGTCAGGTATATCAAGTGGGTGAATTTGCATCGGATATAACATCGACCGACCAAAGTTTGTATCTGAAATTACTGAAAGGTGTTACCGTATCACCACATCTGCCTATATGGGACTTGATGATGAAAAACGTATATTCACTCAATGCCTATCAATTGAAGAGAGATCATTTCCGCCTTGACATAAAATATCTGAGCGACACAACAGGCGTGCTTCTCAACTATATCCCTGCGGGTAACATAGCCGATAAGACCTTGTTGCAAGCCATGAATCTTGACCGCCTCGATGCCAATCAAGAGAGCCATCCCGATGGATTCTATGACTATATTGAGGGATACACCGTACAGTCGAGCAATGGTCGCATTATATTTCCGGTAGCCGAGCCGTTCGGTAGTCACTTGGCTCGTGCAATAGGCGATGAAGAGATAG
>CALBKR010000121.1 GCA_937896105.1 uncultured Bacteroidales bacterium | reverse complement strand
TGTACGTCATAGATGAATGACAGACACCCCGCAAGGGGCACAGAACCCGGCTTACAGGCCGACTGCACACACAGTGGGCGACCTTTTTTATGGTCGCCCACTCTTTTTATGAAGGCTGAATAAAAAGCGGAGCCTATTTTATGGTTATTAATCGTCTGTTAACCCCTCTCATCAATCTCGGAACTTGCAATAACAAGCAGCTGGTCACCAGGGAGAAGCTCTACTGAGCCATTAGGCACAATATACTTTCCGTCACGCTTGATAAAAATCACAAGCATACCACGCGGAAGCGCCAAGGCTTGCAATGTATTGCCCTTCTCTGCAATGAACTCCTCGGTAATGGTAATCTCGCTTTGTTCACCGGCCTCCTCAGGCAACTCAACATCAAAAGCCTTCTTCTTTTCTACAGGCAACAGGACATTCAGCCTCCTTGCTGCCGCAACAATAGTACCACCCTGCAGGACAAGCGAGAGCAAGGTTATAAAAAACACAATATTGAAAACAGACTCACTCCCAGGCACCTTCGCCACCACCGGGTACATCGCAAAAATTATGGGAACCGCACCGCGCAGACCAACCCACGAAACAAAAAGCTTGGAATTCAATTTAATATCCTTGAACGGAAGCAACGATATGAACACACTCAATGGGCGCGCAACAAGCATCATAAAGAGCCCTACAAGCAACGCAACCAGCGCAGTCTTCCACATCTCGCTCGGGTCGACAAGAAGACCGAGCAGCAGGAACATACCAATCTGCATTATCCAGGTCATACCATCAAAGAATGCCACTACTTGCCTACGGTTCTTAATCCTGTTGTTACCAACAATAATACCCGTAATGTAAACCGCAAGGTAACCGTTGCCGCCAAGCATATCTGCTACCGAGAAGGTGAAGAATACCATACTCAACATCATAATCGAATAGAGCGAGATATTGTTGATATTCACCCTGTTCATAAACCAGGATGTAGCAAACCCGGCACCGGCACCTATCATTGCACCCGACGCGAACTGCTGCACAAGCACCTTGAGAGAATCGACTATAAGAAAATGGGTATCGATATTTGCAGCATCCTCGCCACAAAGTGTCAGCGAGAGTTGCAGAAGGACTATTGTCAATATATATGCCATCGGGTCATTACTGCCGCTCTCGAGTTCAAGCATAGGCTGCAGATTATTCTTGAGATTGATATTCTTTCCCCTCAGGATGTTGAATACCGAGGCTGAATCAGTAGACGACATCGTAGCGGCAAGCAGGAAGCAGACCACTATCGGCAATTCGAATGAGAGCATATTCCACGCCGAGAGTCCATAGATGAACACCCCGGTGAATACCGTTGTCAACAACACGCCCACAGTCGAAAGCGTCAACCCCGGCCCAAGTACAGGCCTGATTTCATCGAGACGCGTCTCAACGCCGCCAGTGAATAGTATGACGCACAGAGCCACCATACCCACGAACTGCGCCTGACCGACATTGCTGAAATTTATCCCGAGCCCATCGCAACCGAAAAGCATACCTGCTACAAGGAAAAGCAACAATGCAGGCATTCCGAACCGTCCGCCGGCCTTGGTTATGAGAATACTGCAAAAGATTAGTATAGAACCAATGAAAATTATGTTTCCCGATGTAAAGAATTCCATATCCACCTATCTCTAATTGTAATACAATCGCTTTTAGACAAACCTTTTATACATACAAAATCAGCAATAAACATCATCTGCGCCAAAGACGCAGATGATGTTATAAATACAAGAGCCACAAACCGGCATTAATAGAACTGTATCATCAGCAGCCCTACTGCTATTGCTACAACAGTAGCAACCATACCAGGTAACATAAACGAATGGTTGAGCACCCATTTACCTATTCGTGTAGTACCAGTACTGTCAAAATTTATTGCAGCGACAAGTGTTGGATAGTTCGGGATGAAGAAATAGCCGTTCACAGCCGGGAACAGCGCAATGAGCATCATTGGCGAAATGCCCAATGCCACACCGAGCGGCACAATGGCGCGCACCGTCGCAGCCTGGCTGTAAAGCAGAATGGACATCACGAACAGCGCAAGACCGAAAAGCCACGGCATATCGGTAACTACACCCTCAACAGCCGATTTCAATTCAATTATATTGCCGTTTATGAATGTATCCCCCATCCAGGCAATACCGAAAATGGCAACAACAGCCTGCATACCGGCCGAAAAGACACTGCCCTGCACAGCCTTTACACCTTCGGTTCCTGTCAGTAAAAGTATCAGCGCCGCAGTCGCAAGCATAATCATTTCGATAATCAGCGGCATACCTACACGCTCACCATCAAATATCGGGCGTAAATCCTCTATAGAACCGAAAAAGACAATCATCACAGTAGCTGCAAGGAAAAGCAGCACCGACGCCAGTGCTCTTCTCTTTCCAGCCATATCGGTTGCCTGCACCGCACTCTTCGTAACAAGTCCCTCCTTCACACGACGCTGGTATTCAGGGTCATCAAGCAAGTTCTTGCCCACCCTCATCGATGCGAACGCTCCCACAAGTACACCTATCAGCGTTGCAGGTATACTTATCTTGAGGATATCGAAAAGCGAAATGTCATACCCGGCCAACAGACCGAGCAGTGCAACAGTCGCTGCCGAAATCGGCGACGCGGTAATCGCCTGTTGCGATGCTATCACGGCAATGCCTAATGGCCTTTCAGGGCGTATCTTTGTCTCCCTTGCCACCTCGGCAATCACAGGCAGTACCGAATAGGCCACGTGCCCAGTGCCGGCAAGGAAAGTAAAGGTATAGGTTACAAGCGGCGCCAATATTGTAATGTACTGCGGATGCTTGCGCAACAGGAAGATATCCATATGAATATCGAAACAATCTTAATCAGCCGCATCGGTGACGTTGGCAAACGCCTGCATACAGGCCGCAGCCGAAATTACAGCCGCTATCATCAGCATCACATCCACAGGGGGCGATGTAGGCTTAAGGCCGAAGACAAAAGTGAGCAACGCCACACCCAAGCCGCCCATAACACCAAGACCGATACCACCCAGACGCGCGCCTATTATGATACAAAGCAGAACAACAAATAATTGCAACAGCATAGCATCGACAATTTAGAACATCGGCAACTTGTAGATGAAACCGAGTGACACCCTCTGTGTCGAATGGTCGCTACTGCCCAACACCTTCGCCCTCTCGGCAAAAAGGTTCGTCTGCCCGAAGAACGAGAGGTAGAAGTGCAGGTTAGTGTTCATAGGATAGTATTCGACACCGGCAATATACCCGATAGAGGTGCGGTAGTTTCCATCAGCTATACCATCCTTACCATTGTAGATGGCTGCGCTCTCAAGCATACCCTTCACAAAAACGTTCCATTTTGGCAAGAAACGGTAGTTCACCTTTGCTACAAGCGAATTGTACAATGTGTTGTACATATTGTGCCCGTTGAACTTATCCTTGCCGCCGAAGATACCGGTCATTATCCCCTTGCGGTCAAGTTCCTCGTACGAACTCATAAGGTCTACATACATATTCCACTTTGGCGAGAAGTTGAACTGGTTGCCGATAGCAACATAATACATATATTTGTTGCGCACCTCATCCATCACCGAAGCCGACCATCTTGTCTGCCACAGCCCGGCGAACATTGTCGCGTTCCAGTTGAGCGAGTAGACCAAAGGCAGACGGTTTGCCTCAAGGTTTTTACCGTATGTATCCTCGATAGAGCCGTTACGGCTGTCGAGAATCTGGAACTGCAGTTGCTGTGTCGGAGTGAAATCATATATGAACGAAACACCGGTCATAAAGTTGCTCATATTGTTTATAATCTCGCTGTACCTGTAGATTTCGATAGGATTCAAATCGTACTCGAAACCACCGTATGCAGCAGCCTGCTTTCCTGCACACAACGAGAAGTGCTTGTTGAACGAAAATGTAAGAGAGGCAAAATCTATTGAGTTCGGCAGATTGTCAATCATTCCGCCGCCATCGTTGTCCCTGTTCAGACGCTGTCGCCAGTGATAGGAGAGCCAATCGGTAATGCGTCCCTTTGCCTCAATACGGAACTGACGCATATTGAATGTACCCTGATTAAAACCGTTCTCGCCATTATTGTTGAACTCCGCATCAAATGCAAAATGCGTGTTCAGATAGAGGTTGAAACGGTCGGTTTTCTTCTCAATCTTTGCCACCCGCTCAAAGAGGCTCTTCTCATCGCCCCCCGGCGTAGCATTGTCTGCCGCAACCTGTGCCGTAGCGACACCGGCAGCAAATGCAAGCAGAGTGAATGCTGTGTTTCTCATTTTCATAGATATATATTTTAGAAGTTATTGAAATATTTCTGTATCTTGTGCCAGTCACCGGTACGTGTAAGGGCAAGCATCAGCAGGATACGCGCCTTCTGCGGGTTCAGCCCCCACGATGCCACAAAGTGATACTTGTCATCATCGACCTCGGCATCGAGAGTCGTTGCACCCGTCGGCACACGCGACGAACGCACAACCACCACCCCCTTGCGGACAGCCTCCTCAAGCGCCGGAAAGACATTCTTGTGGATATTGCCGTTGCCTACACCTGCATACACGATACCCTTGTAGCCCTTCGCAATCATTGCATCCACCACCTCGCGCCCTACATCGGCATAGCCGTATGCGATACCCACCTTGGGCAGCTCCTTCAAATGCGACACATCGAAATAGAGCTCGCGCGAATCGACATACTCGGCACCTCTATGCACATAATGCATACGTTTACCATCGGCAACTGCAGCCGGTCTATAATAGAACACCTCACCATTGTTCACATAACCCTCGGCACCAGAATTCGGGGACTGGAATGTCTCTACACTTGTAGTATTGGTTTTAGTCACATCTGCAGCACCATACACATTGCCGTTCATACACACAAGCACGCCACGGTCTTTCGATGCTGCCGAAGCGGCCACCACCACTGCATTGTAAAGGTTTGCAGGCCCATCGGCGCTGATAGCCGTCGACGGACGCATCGCACCTACCAGCACAACAGGTTTCTCACTTCGCACGACAAGGCTCAGAAAAAAAGCAGTGTCCTCCATCG
>CALBKR010000120.1 GCA_937896105.1 uncultured Bacteroidales bacterium | reverse complement strand
AGACCCACAGAACATTGCCGGTGAGATTTTGGTAAAGGGCGAGAATGTGATGATGGGTTACTACAAGAACGAGGAGGCTACGAAGGCTGTCCTTGAGCCTGATGGCTGGTTGCATACGGGCGATATGGGTATTATGGATCCCGATGGTACAATCTATATCAAGGGTCGTTGTAAGACCATGATTTTGACTGGTACGGGTCAGAATATCTATCCCGAGGAGATTGAGGATAAGATAAACAACCTCCCCTATGTGATTGAGTCATTGGTTGTAGGCCGCAAGAATGCTATCGTTGCACTTGTTGTCGTGGATTATGCCGCTGCGCAGAAGGATGGTCTTGATGAGAAGGCTGCTGAGAAACTTGTTGATGCAAATGTCCTTGCACTTAACTCCGAACTCCCTGCATATAGCAAGATCGGTTACACCGAGATGCGTAACGAGGCATTCGAGAAGACACCGAAGCAGAGTATCAGAAGATTTATGTATTCGTAAAGATATTTTACCATTTTGCAAAAGCCCGGTTCAAGCCGGGCTTTTTGTTTTGCATCGAGTGGAATTGACTGTGTCCATATCAGGCTGCGCCCATCCCATCGCTGCCGCGGGCGTCCTTGCAAAAAGTCTACCCGCGTTGTTGCATCGAGTGGAATTGACTGTGTCCATCCCATCGCTGCCGCGGGCGTCCTTGCAAAAATAAAAACAAGAAGCGACCTCAAGTAAACTTGGGTCGCTGTCTATGTTTTTATTTTTGCGGAAAGAGTGGGTTTCAAACCCCCAATAAAAATTAAGGACAAGTACCGTGGGTTTGTACTTGCCTTTTGCGGAAAGAGTGGGATCCAAACCCCCAATAAAAATAAGGACAAGTACCGTGGGTTTGTACTTGCCTTTTTGCGGAAAGAGTGGGATTCAAACCCACGGTACACTATAAAGCGTACGCCGGATTTCGAGTCCGGTCCATTCGATCACTCTGGCATCTTTCCTTGTTCTTTTACCGAAACCGAGTGCAAATATACAAAAAAAATGTGCGACGTACACATCTTCGCAATTTTTTTTAATTGCAGTATCACGAAAATATGCTCTCGACATTTATACCGGTGTTCAATTTAAGCCCAGTAATCTTCTTCCATTCATTGGTTTGAGTTATCTTTGCAATGCAAAACTGAAAATAATGAAGATAACAATAATACAACAAAACATAATCTGGAAGGATGTCGATGCCAATATCAAGCGTCTTGAGCAACTTGTTGCCGATGCCGGGCGCGCCGACCTCTATCTCTTTCCCGAGATGTGTTCCACAGGCTTCTGTATGGAGCCGCAAGGCATTGCCGAGGAGAACGAGGGAGCAACGGTGCAGCTTATGAAGCGCCTTGCCGTCAAGTATAATGCTGCAATGGCTGTTCCTGTAATGGTGTGCGAAGATGACAGGTACTACAACCGTATGTTCTTTATAACACCCGACGGTGTCCAGGGGCATTACGACAAATGCAACCTCTTCGAATACAGTGGCGAGGACAAGGTCTTTGTTCCGGGAAAAGAGAGGCCGGTATGGGAGTGGCGTGGCGTGCGTCTGCGCCCTGCAATATGCTACGACCTGCGTTTTCCTGTCTTTATGCATAATACCGGTGATTACGATGTCCTTCTCATCGCTGCCAATTTCCCCGATAGCCGCCTGGTGGCCTGGGATACCCTAACACGCGCACGCGCAATTGAGAATATGTGCTATGTGGCTGCAAGCAACAGGGTAGGAACCGATGAATACGGAACCTACAAGGGGCATAGTATGATAATTGGCCCTTATGGCGAGATACTTGCTAAATGCCAGTCGAACAGCGAGGGTAGTGCAACTGTTGAACTCGACGATGAGATGCTCGTGAAGATGCGCAAGGCACACGCTCTTTTATAAGTGTGCCGTCAATCGGCTACGATGGTGTTGTAGTCGGGTATCTCCTGCAGGAATGTGAAACTCTGCTTCTCATAATCCATCTTGCAGCAGTAGTGCTGCAGTCCGTTGCTCACGACAAGATAATCGACTCTGAGGATAAGGTTATACCTCGATATCTGGGCAAACACCTCCTTAGTAATCTTTACCGTGGGCGCCTTGTACTCGATTATGGCTCGGGGGCGCAACTGCCTGTCATATACAACAGTGTCGCAACGGCGTTTCATACCGTTGAGCGTTATGGCAACCTCGTTTGCCATCAGCGCTGCAGTGTAGCCCTTGTTGTCGAGCAGGAAATGGATGAAATGCTGTCTAACCCACTCCTCGGGAGTGAGTGCGACCCAACATCTGCGCAGTGTGTCATAGATTTGCATTTTACCATCACTCTCTGTGATTTTTGTCTCGTACGATGGCAGATTTAACGTCAACATTTCTTATATTTGCAAGTTAGTGCGTAAGCACAAAGATAAGACAATTATCTGAAAAATAACCTCTACAGACAAATTATGGCAAAATATACTTACGAATCAATAATGTCTGAACTAAAGTCCGGAACCTATCAGCCTGTATATTACCTGATGGGCGAGGAGGGGTATTTCACCGACAGGATAACCGATTATATAATAGAGCACTCGCTAACCGAGGATGAACGCGACTTCAACCTCACCGTCTTCTATGGCCTTGAATCGGACATCGACACCATAATAACGGCGGCAAAGCGTTTCCCTATGATGGCCGAGCGACAGGTTATAGTGGTAAAAGAGGCGCAGATGTTGAAGAATATCGATAACCTTCTCTTTTACCTTCAGGCTCCACAGTCCACAACAGTGCTTGTCTTCGCACACAAGAACGGCTCGCTCGACAAACGCAAGAAGGTTGCAGCAGAGCTCGGCCGCAGGGGAGTGGTTCTCGACTCCAAGAAGATGCGCGACGACCAGTTGCCGGCATTCATAACAGGTTATATACGCGAGAAAGGGCTTGCAGCCGATAACAAATCGGTACAGATGATGCGTGAGTCAATAGGCTCCGACCTCTCACGTATCGCAGGCGAAATCGACAAGCTTGCCATCGCCCTGCCGCAGGGAACACAGGTAATCACCCCCGAACTTGTCGAGGAGCACATAGGTATCAGCAAGGAGTACAACAACTTCGAGCTGCAGAACGCGCTTGTGAACAAGGATATATACAAGGCGAACAAGATAATCAACTACTTTGCGCAGAACCCCAAGAAGAACCCGATACAGATGACATTGGCACTGCTTTTCAGTTTCTTCTCCAATGTAATGATGAGCTACTATGCGCCCGAAAAGAGCGAGCGCGGGATAGCCGAGTTCCTTGGACTGCGTAACTCCTGGGGGGTAGGCGACTATATAAAGGCGATGCGTAACTACAGGGCTGTGCACGTGATGGAGATACTGCATCTCATACGCCTTGCCGATGCGCAGTCAAAGGGTGCAGAAGGTGCCCAGATGCCCGACGGGGAGATAATGCGTGAATTGCTTTACAAGATATTGCATTGACAAACCTGTCGGGTTGTGTAGATTGCCGGCGATATTTTATTTGAAAAACAGACAGACTATGATATATAAGAATTTGGATGGCTCGGATATAAGTTTCGGGCAGGACGGTAGACTCTCCTTCAACGAGGAACAGCACCTTTACACTCTTGATGGTACCGAAATGCGTTCGGTGAGCAATGTGGTGGGTATGTTCTTCCGTGAGTTCGATGCGGTTGGCGTCAGCCTCAAGAAATGCTATGGCAATGAGGTAGAGGCAGCAAAGCTGCGCGAGGTGTGGGAGAGCAAAGGTGCGGTGGCAAGCCAGGCCGGTACATTCCTGCACAAGCAGATAGAGGACTACCTCAATGGCAAGCAGACCCCCGACCTGTTATGCGATGTGCAGTACAACGGGAATCATGTCAAGCTAAACGATAGGATAGACATATCACGCGAATGGAACTATTTCAAAGCGTTTGAGAGGGCAACCGCATTTACGCCGTTCCGCACCGAGTGGCGTGTCTACGATGCCGAAGCACGTATCGCGGGCACTCTCGATTTCGTGTGCAGATGTTCCGACGGCACATTTGAGATATATGACTGGAAACGCAGCAGCAAGATAGACCCGCTTGAGCGCAATCCTTGGGCAAACGGCCTTAATGGTCTTGAGCACCTCACCGATACGGCGTATAACCACTACTGTCTGCAGCAGAACCTCTACCGTTATATGCTCGAGAAGAACTACGGGCTCAAGGTGAGCCGTATGAACCTTGTAGTGATGCACCCCGAACTGCCGACATACAAGGTTGTCCCCGTGTCGGTTATGAATCGAGAGGTAGCATTGATAATACAAAAAATAAGAGGGTGACTAAAAAGCAAATTTCTACGTTACGTTTGGCTTCAAAATCCTCA
>CALBKR010000119.1 GCA_937896105.1 uncultured Bacteroidales bacterium | reverse complement strand
CCAGCCGAAGACGAAGCCGAACAGGTAGCCGGCCGGCAGCGAGATGATGAAGTAGGCGATGAAGGCGTATAGCATCACGGGCTTTACATCGGCTATGCCGCGCAGGGCATTGGAGTAGTTGCACTGCAGGCCGTCGCCGAACTGGTACAGAATGAACGGTACGGCGAGCTGTGCCACCATTGCCGCAACATCCTTGTCATCGGTGAATATGCCGCCTATGTGGTGCCGTATCAGGTATATAAGTACCGATGCTATGACTGCCATAACCAGTATGAGATGGAAACCGGCACTTGCCGTGCGGCGTATATTGGCTATGTCGCCTGTGCCGTTGTAGTTGCTTGCCTTGACAGCTACCGCTGCTGCCATTCCATAGTACATCATAAAGCCCAATTGTCCTACGGTGCACATTATCTGGTGCGATGCGAGTGCTGTGGTGCCGAGCCATCCTACCATAATGGTGGCAAGGCTGAACGATGCTGTCTCCATACCCATCTGTGCAGCCACGGGAAACCCTATGGCAAACAGCTCCTTCTGTTGTGGTTTTGTTACTTTGGCACGCCAAAATCCTTGTGTGTAAACGCGGTAGCGCCTGTGCTTGAAAAAGATTGCAAGGAAAATTGCGAGCATTGCCATTCGTGAGAGCAGGGTCGATATGCCTGCGCCAAGCAGTCCCAGTTCGGGGAAGCCGCCCTTACCGAAAATGAGCAGGTAGTTGCCTGCAATGTTCAACAGGTTGCCGGCAAGCAGTATCCACATCGATGTCTTGGTGTCTGTTATGCCGTCGGCAAACTGCTTGAAGGCATTGAACAGCAGGATGAAAGGCATTGATATGAGCAAGGTGAGGTAGTAGGGACGCATCAGCTCAAGCAGCTCTGCAGGCTGTCCAAGGTTGCCTATATTCAGGTACAGTACCCACATCACAGCCATAAGCAGCAGGGCTATGGCACTGTTGGCAAGCAGGGCGTTCTTGAGCACACCGCCAGCTTCGCGTTGTCTGCCACTGCCGAAGAGCCTGCCAACGATGGGGGTGAGCCCGTAGGAAAAGCCGGTGGCAAAGATTATCGCCAGGTTGAACATATTGTTTACAAAACTGGCGGCTGCAAGGTCGTCGGTACCGTGGCGCCCTACCATAAAAGTGTCGGCAAATGATACGAAGATGATGCCCAGCTGTCCTATGACAATGGGCAATCCCAAACGGGCAAGTTCCTTGTAGTATTTTGCGTTTGTTGTCATCAAATAGTTAACGCATATATGCTTTTATTGTTTTGTTGCCTCTTGTTTGGGGAGGGCGGGGCACTACATTATTGAGACAAGTTCCATTTCAAATATCAGTGTGGAGTAGGCCGGAATGGGGCCGCTGTCGCGTGTGCCGTAGCCTGCCTGGTAGGGGATGTACACTATCCAGTGGTCGCCGGTGTGCATCTGGGTGAGCGCTATCTGCCATCCGAGGATGAGGTCGCCAAGACGGAAAGCCTCGGGGTAGCCACGCTCGTAGCTGCTGTCGAACACTTTGCCGTTGATGAGGCTGCCCTTATAGTGTACTGTGACTACATTGCCGGCACGTGGGCAACGGTCGCCATTGCCCTGCTTGAGAATTTTTACAAGCACTCCCTGCGAGATTTCGAAGAGTTCCTCTTCGCTATCGCGCAGCGCCTGCATAAAGGCCTCGTTGCGTGCCTTGTATTCGTTGTTTCTGTTCTTTGCCATAGTCTAAAATTATTAAAGGGCTCTAAAGGCTCTAAGGGCTCTAAGGGCAAAAACATTAGTGCCCTTAATGTTCTTTAGTGTTCCTTAGTGCCCTTTTTAAAAATAGTGCCTTTTTTTAAAAAAACTACAATACAAACCTCACCATTGCCCAGCGGTTGTCCTCGGCGCTGTCGATGTATTGCAGGCCGTGGTTGGCTGCTTCCTTTGTGAGCACCTCGATATCCTCGGTGTAGAATCCGCTGATAAAGAGCTGTGAACCGGGGTGCATTGCACGCACATAGTTCTTTATGTCGGCAAGCAGAATGTTGCGGTTGATATTGGCAATTACATAGTCGAAGCTGTCGCTTGGCTTTATGGCCTCGGCACCGCCCAGGCGTACCTCGATGTCAGGTGTGCCGTTGAGAACGATGTTCTCCCTTGCATTCTCGTAGGCGAACTCGTCGATGTCTATGGCCACTACATTGCTTGCGCCGTGCTTGCGGGCAAGGATGGCAAGCAGTGCCGTGCCGCAGCCCATATCAAGGACGCTCTTGCCGGTCATATCCTGCGCAAGGATGGCACGGAGCATATGGCAGGTCGTCTGGTGGTAGCCTGTGCCGAATGCCATCTTGGGGTCGATGAGGATGTCGTAACGTGCCTTGGGTACATCCTTGTGGAATGTGCTGTGTATCACGCACTCCTCTCCAAGCACGATGGGTTGGAAATAGTTCTTTTCCCACTCGGCATTCCAGTCCTCGCCTTCGATGAACTCGCTGTCGTATGTTATCTCAAATCCCTCTAACGGAAAGCCTGCGACAACAGCCGCCACGGCGTCTGCGTCATAGAGCGCCTGTGGCGCGTAGGCCGACATTCCGTCTTCCTCGGGTACGAAACTCTCGAAACCGACATCGGCAAGCAGTGCGGCAAGTACATCGGTGGCTGCCTCCTCGTTGGGGGTCACGGTGAATTTAACTCTGGTATAATCGTTCATAATATGCTGTTTTTGGGGTTATTGCAATGTTTTCTCGTATATCTCCTTTATGCGGTTGTAGAACACGGGGAATGATAATTTCTCCTCGAATGTGGCGCGTGCGGCGTTGCCTATGGCTGTGCGTTGTTCCTTGTCGCGCAGCGACTCTATGGCAGCCGTGATGGCAGCGGTGTCGCCCGGCTTTACAAGCAGGCCGTCCTTGCCGTTGGTGATATATTCGGGCTGTGCTCCGTTGTCGGTAGTTATTACGGGCTTGCCGTGAGCCATATATTCGACTATGGAGAGCCCGAACGATTCGCGTGCACGCGATGGGCAGATACCGATATCTGCCTTGGCAATGTGGGGTGATATCTCCTTTATTTGACCGAGCCACTCGATGCGTCCGGCTACGCCTCTATTGGCTGCAAGCTCTTTGAGTGTTGCAGTGTATTCGGCTGTTCCGCTACCGGCAATGAGAAGGTGTGCATCTTTGTCTTTTATCCCGGCTAATGCCTCTATGATATCTTCAATGCCTTTCTCGGTGGTGAGGCGCCCGTGGAACATCAGCGTGAGCTGCTTGTTGCCGGTGTGTGGCGGCATTGTCACCGGTGCCTGCTTTATGCTGTTGTGCACGACGGTGATTTTTGCAGCATCCACTTTGGGTGCGGTGCTCATAAACTCATCCTTTGCAAGGTGCGACACGAATATCATTGCGTCGAGTCTCCTGTAGAGCGACATTGCCTTTGCCGGCTTTACAAGGTGGCGTGTGAGTACAATGCGCGCCTCTTTGTTGCCCGAAATGCTGCAGGCACGCACTGCAATGGTTGCATCCTTGAAATTGTGTACGTGGACGATGGTCTTGCCGGCTCCGCGCAACATTTTTGCAAGCCTGAACGGGCTCACAAGGTCTATTGTGCCTTTAAGCGGCATTTTGGTGACAGGCAACCCTGCCTCTTTGAAACGTGAGGTAACAGCATCGAAGTTGCGCGAAACGATGGTTACATCGTTTCCGTCAGCGGCAAATGCTGTGGCAAGGTCGAGCACATATTGCTCACCGCCTCCCCAAACTCTGTTCGATACAAGATGTATTATTTTCATAGTCATATCTGTTTTCAATTCAAAGGCTGTGGCTTCTTCTCCGCAAGGTCGAGCTGAACCGCAGATAGAACATCACTCCTGCACTGGTGAGCCCGAATGGGAATGACATCCACGCTCCCGGCAGTCC
>CALBKR010000118.1 GCA_937896105.1 uncultured Bacteroidales bacterium | reverse complement strand
TTGTCGGTGATGTAATTGTCGCACTCACGCGGAGTATTGATGTGGAACAGATTGTCGGTATGGTCGACAAATATCTGGTCGCGCACCTCCTTGCGATAGTTGTTGATGAATATGTTGCGCATTATGGTATACACCCAGCCCTTGAAATTTGTTCCGGGCGTATACTTGTCCATATTACCCAACGCCTTAAGCGATGTTTCCTGCAGAAGATCATTCGCCTCCTCTCTGTCTGCCGTGAGCTTGTAGGCAAAGCGTTGCAGCTCCGACTGCACCTCAAGCAGCTCTCTCCTGAATTTTGCAGTATCCAATTTGATGACCGTTTAATTGTTTACACCGGCAAAATCGCCGGGATATAAATACATAACAATCGAAACGGCATATTTGTTTGGGTAGTCTGTAAAAAAATAATGAGAAACTTAGTTTCTCATTATTTTCATATCATTATCTGTCTCTATCAACAGCAGAAGCCTCTCGATAGCCTCATCTTCGGGGATATTCTTCTCGACACACTCCTTGCGGCGGTAGAGCGACACCTTGCCGCGTGCAGCACCCACATAACCATAATCGGCATCGGCCATTTCGCCCGGACCGTTGACAATGCAGCCCATCACACCAATCTTCAAGCCTTTAAGGTGTGCAGTGGCAGCCTTTATCCTTGCCAAAGTTCCTTGAAGGTCATACATTGTGCGGCCACAGCCGGGACAAGCAATGTATTCAGTCTTGCTTATCCTTGAACGCGTAGCCTGCAGGATTCCGAACATTATCGGGTTCAGTTCCGCTGCACTGCTTGACGGGTTCTCGAGCCAAAGACCATCGACAAGGCCATCTATGAGCAGAACGCCTAAATCGGCCGAAGCCTTGATGCGCAGCGTATCGACACTCGATTCATTGTATGAACGGCGGATGATTACAGGAGCTTCAACGCCCTCGACCGCCAGCCTATGCACAAGTGCACGCAACTCACCCACAGCGTTCACGTGCTGCGACGAAGCGACAAGCACTATATCCTTGAGAAGTTTTATCTTTGCAATGTTTCCGGCTGTCAAATCATTGTAGGCAACAGCTATAAATGCACCGTCAACAGCACTCTCCAAAGCAATGACATCAATGTCGGAAGCCACGAAATCGGGCGCAATATCCTTGTCATCGACATTGCCGCCAACCACTACAGGCACATTCGCCCCGCCAACCTTGCCCACGGGCTTTGTTAGGCGACGCACTGGTTCCTCATAATTGAAACCCGGCGCCACAACGGCATCTATCGGCTCGTGTCCTACAAGTCGGGCCACATGCCCTACAAGTTCTTTGGTTAAAGGTATTTCGTTCTCAGGAGCCTCGGCAAGCGACACACGCACAGTATCACCTATACCGTCGGCCAGCAGAGCTCCAATACCCACTGCACTCTTTATGCGGCCATCCTCGGCATCACCGGCCTCGGTAACACCAAGATGCAACGGATAGGCAATGCCCTCCTCGGCCATCACACGCACAAGACGGCGCACGGTGGTTACCATCATCGTGGTGTTGCTTGTCTTTATCGACACTACCACATTGTCGAAATTCTCGTCGCGGCAGATACGCAGGAACTCCATACACGACTCCACGACGCCCGAAGGAGTATCACCGTAACGGCTCATTATGCGGTCGCTCAGCGAACCGTGGTTCACGCCGACACGCACTGCGCGGCCTTCGGCCTTGCAGATATCGAGGAACGCCACGAAACGCTCGCGCAAACGCTTGAGTTCATCGGCATACTCTGCATCGGTATACTCAAGCTGCTTGAATGTCCTTGCCGGGTCGACATAGTTTCCCGGGTTCACACGCACCTTGTCGGCATAACGTGCTGCTGTGTCGGCAACCGATGCATTGAAATGCACATCGGCTACAAGCGGAACATTGCAGCCCCTTGCCTTGAGCTGTTCCTTTATGGAGCCCATATTCACAGCTTCACGGTTACCTTGTGTTGTCAGACGTACCAACTCGCCACCCTTGGCAACGATGCGAAGCACCTGCTCCACACTGCCATCAGTGTCCATAGTGCTTGTATTGGTCATAGACTGCACACGAACAGGAACCGTGCAACCGATGGTGACACCACCCACGTTGACATCCACTGTCGCACGGCGACGGTAGTTGAAAAGGTCGATATCAATTGGTCTTGTATTCATACTTGAGTTCCTTGAGCTCTTCGTTAGCCTTCTCTATCTTCTTCCTGAGGTTGCTCTTGTACTCGGCAAGACGCCCTGCAAGCTCTTCATCGGCAAGTGCCAGCATCTCTCCAGCCAGAATAGCTGCATTGAGAGAGGCGTTCACGCCCACGGTGGCTACAGGAATGCCCGGAGGCATCTGCACGATTGCAAGCAGAGCATCCATACCATCCAATGTACTGTTGATGGGCACGCCGATTACCGGGAGAGTGGTACTTGCAGCTATCACACCCGGCAAATGGGCTGCCATACCGGCTGCAGCTATTATTATCTTCACTCCACGCTCCTTGGCACCCTTCGAGAAGGCCTCGACAGCCTCGGGTGTACGGTGTGCCGAGAGGGCATTGACCTCAAAAGGAACTTTCATCTCATTGAGGAAATCGGTAGCCTTCTTCATTACAGGCAGATCCGATGTACTGCCCATTATCACACTTACTATTGCTTTCATATATCGTAGTTTGTTTTGCCTAAATACTTTTCTTAGTTTCCCGTTTGGACATTTATGGTCTCTCCTTGATAATACCCTTGCGGTATGCATACAAGAGACGCTCCAGGTCGGCTATCTTCACCATAATGCCACGGCCTATGTCTGTATCGCGAACCTTCTCACGCTCTCCTACTACCTCAACAATTTTTGTTGTGCTCTCGATATCCGTTCCGTTCAGTATTGCCTCTTCGGTAGATGTAAAAGGGGTATGCTGCACAAGTTCGAAGCCACGGCTGTGGTATACAAGCGTGTATCCGGCAATACCGGTACGGTTGTGATATATCTTTGAGAAGCCGCCGTCGATGACCATCAGACGACCATCGGCCTTTATCGGAGTCTCGCCCTTGAACACACGTACCGGAACGTGACCATTGATAATGTGACGGTGATTGCCCTTCACACCGAACTCATCAAGGATATAGTCGCACACGGCAGGGTCGTCACGCAGGATATAATACCACCCTTTGGGTTCCTTCTGCACCTCCTTGTCGTCGAGCAGATAACGCTCGAAGGTCGCCATCTTAGCCTTGCCGAAGAGAGGTGACTCGGGACCGCACCACAAATACCAGAAGAAATCGGCATAGCGCTCGCGTGTAGCCTCATCGACATCGTTGTCAAAGGCTGTACGCGCCATACGCTCAACCTTTTTCATAAGTTCCTTACCCTTCACGGGCACACCGTCGAACACCACCTCGCGCATCGTGCCATCCTCGTTGATGGGAATGGCAGCGTGGAACATCAGGTTCGAGTTGTATATCATAAACATACCGCCACGCATCAACAGGCAGTTGACGTGGTTCTGCAGGCGCTCACTGCGCATAAACGAATGGCGCAGACGGTCTACGACATCCTGCTCTTCGGGAGTGAGGGCGTATGGATTATTCACATCAAGCGTTGGCCACAGCTTGTCGCCAAGTTCATATTCCTTGCCGTCTATTGTAATAATACCACGTTCCTTGTCTATGAACTCCATAAGGCAACGGTCCATCATATTCCACTCGGGATGTTTCATCGCTATCTGTCCCGACAGTTTGAACTCGATGACCGATATCGCCTTGTGCATCTGCGCTATCAGGCGCACATCCTTCTCGTTGAAGTTGGTGCGCTCCTCATCGACACGCGGTATGTATATCTCGCAGGGGTCATCGGCATACTGCTCCATTGCAAAGGTTGCAAGAGGAACCATATTTATGGCATAGCCGTCCTCGAGTGTCGTTGTATTGGCATCGCGCAGTGAGAGGCGCAACACGCTTGCGATACAGCAGGTATTGCCCGCAGCGGCACCCATCCACAGCACATCGTGGTTACCCCAGGTTATATCGAGATGATGGTAGTTGCACAAAGCATCCATTATATGATGTGCACCGGGTCCCCTGTCGAATATATCGCCAAGGATGTGCAGACGGTCTATAATCAGACGCTGTATCAGATAGCACAGGGCTGTGATGAAATGACCGGCACGGCCTGTACCGATGATGGTATCTATAATGACCTTGAAATAGGCCTGCTTGTTCTGGAAATCATTGGCCTCGTGCATAAGTTCCTCGATGATGTAGGCATACTCCTCGGGTAGGCTCTTGCGCACCTTTGAACGTGTATATTTTGAAGACACATTGCGGCACACGACTATCAGACGGTTAAGCGAGGTCGCATAGTAGGCATCGAGATCCTCGCACGACTGCTGCACAAGCTTCAGTTTCTCCTCGGGATAGTATATAAGGGTACACAAATCCTTTTTTTCCTCGGGCGTAATGGTGTTGCCGAAGAGTTCATTCACCTTGCGCTTGATGTTTCCAGAAGCATTGCGCAGCACGTGCTGGAAAGCCTCGTGTTCGCCGTGCACATCGGCAAGGAAATGCTCGGTGGGTTTCGGCAAATGCAGTATTGCTTCAAGGTTTATAATTTCGGTCGTCACGCTCGACACTGTCGGGAAATCACGTGCCAGCAGACGCAGATATCTGAGGTCTTCCTTGACCTCCTCGATTGTAAATTGCGGTTTTGCCATAATATCTCTTTTTGTCGCGCAGGAGAAGCGCCCCACAGACCACGACTCCACGCATTATTGCAAAATTACTGTTATTTTTAGAAAAAGGCAAAGAATATGTGAATTTTAAGTACGGCAGGACTACTTTACACCGAAACCGTCGGAAATGAACGGCAAGGCAATCCAAAGAGCCTCCTGCCAATATTTCCAGGTATGTCCGCCGTCACGTACGCGCAACTGGTAAGGGATGCGACGGAGACGCATCTCCTTCACGAATTCCATATTGTTGTCGAAAAGGAAATCATCGTCACCAACATCTATGAACCAACGCACTGATGCAATACCCTCACGCTGGCTATCAGTCGCGTTCTTTACATACGAAATGTTGCTGTTTTCTATTACACTGCGCATAAATATTTCTCTGCGGTCAGTCGGGTTCTGACTTATCCAACTGTTCTCAACCATTCCCATAAGCGCGCTCATAGCATAGGCGCTGGAGAACATATCACTATGGTTCATCGCATACCAGGTTGCACCTCCGCCACCCATTGAGAGACCGGCTATGGCACGGTGCTGTCTGTCACCGATAACACGGAACTTGCCTTCGATATGAGGAATGAACTCCTGAAAGAAGAAATCTTCATAAAGCCAGCCTTCACAATTGAAATAACCGTCGTAGGCCGTTCCCGCATCTGGCATCACAATGACCATTTCGGAAGCCTTACCCGAGGCAAATATCTTTGAAGCAATCTCCTGCACATCACCTTTGTCACGCCAGGCTGTATGCGTGTCGGTGAGGCCGTGCAAAAGGTAAAGAACCGGAAATTTCTTGTCCTCATTGCCGTAACCTGCCGGGAGGTATATGCAGTACTTCTTTGCACACCCCAGCACCTGGCTCTGCATCTCACACTCTATTACTGCCGGATAACTTTCCTGGGCTGAAAGGCGCAGCAATACCACTACAAGAAAGAATGTTGCAAGAGAAATGCGTTTCATATTGTCATAAATTAATTGTTACTCTTTACGGAGCCTTGCAACAGGGATACCGAGCTGTTCGCGGTATTTTGCAACTGTGCGGCGGGCTACATTATAGCCCATTTCATAGAGCTTTTCCTGCAACACCTGGTCGGTCAAGGGGTTCATCTTATCCTCACCGTCCACAAGTTCGCGAATTACGCGGAATAGTTCATACACAGACTGTGTTGTACCGTCGGACATCGTCACGCCATCACTGAAATAGTATTTCAACGGAGTCACACTCCAAGGAGTCTGCACATACTTGCTGTTGCACACACGCGATATGGTAGAGATGTCATACCCAGTCATCTTGGATATATCCTCCAGAATCATCGGTTTGAGAAATGCCTCATCACCGCCATTGATGAAATACTCCTTCTGCAACGATGCTATCGCACGCATCGTATCGAGCATTGTCGTTTCGCGCTGCTGCACCGCGCTTATAAAGCCCTTTGCCGCATCAATCTTCTGCTTCAGGAACTGTGCCGCAGCACGCTGTTCGGAGTTGTTGCCCGAAGCCTGCTCATCGAGCATCTGCATAAAGTCACTGTTCACACGCAACGAAGGGATGTGCGAATTGTTCAAGGAGACATAGACCTTTTCATCGGTTATGTCGAGCACAAAATCGGGCATCACCTGTTGACGGCTGAGCCCGACACCTTCGGAGAGCGATGCTCCCGGGCGAGGATTCAGGCGTATTATATCAGCAATGGCATCGCGACATTCTTCGTCTGCGACACCAAGTTTATCGGCAATCTGCGCCCAACGCTTGCCGGCAAAGTCGTCATAACACTCGGTCAATATCCTTTTATGCAACGAATAGTCCTTACCGGACCTGTTACGCTCAAGCTGAAGCAGCAGACACTCCTTGAGGTCACGCGCCGCAATACCGGCCGGCTCGAATGACTGTATCGCCTGCAGTACCGTAAGCACTTGCTGTTCCGTAGCAGATATATTGTTGTATATCAGCAGTTCATCCTCAATTTCGGAGAGAGATTTACGCAACAGGCCATCCTCGTCGAGCGAACCTATCAGATACTCGCCTATTGCAATCTCATCGGGGGTCAATGAGAGCTCGCCAAGTTGCTCAAGAAGCGTGTCGCCGAACGACACGGTGTCGCCCAGCGTTGCATCCATTGATGGCGCATAGCCACCGCCAGATGCCACCGGAATATCATCGTTTCCGCTGTAATCATCGTCACTGTCGAGAGAGAAGACATCGGCAGTATCATCGCTATCGTCCATCGATGACACAGCCTCATCGGGCTCAACGGCATCGAGAGCGGGGTTATCCATAACCTCGCCACGCACACGTTCCTCAATCTCTACCGTCGTCATCTCGAGCAACTGCACTGCGAGCAGCTGCTGCGGGGACAAGGTCTGCGTGAGAGCCTGTTGTTGCGTCTGTGTCTGTGAAAACGTGCTGCCGGACATATCGTGTATCAATATTTGAAACTGCTGCCGCCAAGGAACTCACGCGCCAACGATGTTGGCGGCAGTTCCTTGTCCTGCAAAGGAGCAATATAATCCAGGAAGCGCAATAGCCTCTGCGCCTCGGAGTATTCGGGCACATTCTCGGGCACGGCACGCAGCATAGGCTCTGCCTGCGCCTTGAACACCGCAAGTTCATAGAAGAGCGACGAGTTGAACATCACATCGGCATTCTCCTGATATGGGAATATCCATTTCTCCTCGCCACGGCGCACATCGGGCCAACGCATTATTGTCTCCTGCGCCGGGTAACCACGATATTTGGCATCACGTATAATGCGGCGCAACAGGCGATTGTCCGAAGTGGATATGTAGTTGTGATAATCGAGCTTTATCGATGTGAGTGCCGATACATATATGCGGAACTTGTCACTATCCGAAATCTGCGATGTAAGCATCGGGTTCAAGGCATGGGTGCCCTCGATAACCAGCACCATCTGCGGTGTCAGCTTGAGCCGTTTGCCATTGAACTCGCGCTCGCCAGTCTTGAAATTGTATGTAGGGATATCAACCTCCTCGCCCCGCAACATACGCTCCAACGAGTCGTTGAAGAAGGGCAGGTCAATGGAGTGTATCGACTCGAAATCGTAATCGCCATCGGGCTTGCGCGGCGTGAGTGTGCGGTTCACAAAATAGTCGTCGAGCGAAATGGCATAGGGTTTGAGCCCGCAGGCAAGCAGCTGTATACTCAAGCGCTTGCTGAATGTTGTTTTTCCCGAAGATGAAGGACCGGCAATGAGCACTACCCTTGCACCACGTTGCGCTATCTCATCGGCAATTTTCGACAGACGGCGCTCCTGCAATACCTCGGAGATATTCACAAGGTCAGTACCGAAACCGGCACGAACAGCCTTGTTGAAATCACCGATTGTCACCACTCCCATCTTCTGGTGCCATTGCAGACGTTCCTCGAACAGTTCGTGCAGTTTCTCCTGCGGTACCTTGTCCTCAAGTTCCGACGGACGCTCCTTATTGGGAACACGCAACAGCACACCATCATCATATTTTTCAATCTCGAACAGCTTTATATAGCCTGTACTCGGCACAAGTCCATTGTAATAGCTGTCGACATAGCCGTCGAGCTCATAATAGCTTGTGTAGAGATGGTCGTATGTCTCGAGCAGACGCACCTTGTCGACACGTCCTATACGTTCAAAAACCTCTATGGCCTCATCAGTATGGCACTCTACCCGTTCAAAGGGAATATCGCAGTCTATTATGCGCTGCATCTTCTCACGCACCCAGGCTACCTGCTCATCGCTGAGCGGTTTGTCCATACGGCAGTAGTAACCCTTTGAGATGGCATTTTCGAAACGTACCGTCTCACCCGGGAAGAGCTCGTTCATCGCCTTCATAAAGATGAATGTCAGCGAACGGACATACATACGCATACCGTCGTCCGATGTCACATCTATGAACTCCACATCCTTGTGGCGGTAGAGCCTCAGACCGAGCCCCTCGGTGACATTGTTCACACGGGCTGCGATTACGCCATAGGGCATATCAAGCCCCAGCCCGTCATAGATTTCCTTCAGCGACACGCCGCAAGGGAACTCCTTTGTAACACCATTGTTCCTGCAATAGATACGTACCATAGCTCTGCGATTATTTATGGCAAAGATATAAACAAACGAGCGAGAAAGAACAAGCTTGCTTGATTCTTTATCACAGCGAGTGAAGAATATTTTCGCGCTTTAGCGCAAAGATATAAACAATTAGCTCCGCTGTGAACACTTGTGATTGTTATTTTTATAAATTTAATGATAATTCACTTTCAGCAGTTTGATTTTACATAAACAATGTATAAATTTGCTTGCGGTGCATATTGTCACATTCAAAAGGAGCATATTATGGAGAAAACAGCACAGTATATCAAGAGTATTGAGATAGATTCGCTTTGGAGTAACCGCAAGCACGTAAAATGGGAGCTGCGCCCCGATGTAAACATCCTAAGCGGCAGCAACGGCGTGGGCAAGAGCACCATCATCAACCGTTCGGCAAGGCATCTTGACATAATGCGCGAAGGACGCCTCACCGCCAATCCCGAGGATGGGGTGAAGATAACCTTCTACCCCGAGGATGCCACAAGCATCCATTTCGATGTCATCAGCAGCATCGACCGCCCCATAATGAGCAGCGAGATGCTCGAGAAGGTATCGGGCGCCGACATACGCACCGAGCTCGACTGGCAGCTCTACAACCTGCAGCGCCGTTACCTGAACTACCAGGTAAACATCGGGAACAGGATAATTGCACTGCTCACCACCGGCAACCCAGACGACCAACGCCTTGCTGCCGAGCTCACGACCCCAAAAAAGCAGTTCCAGGATCTCATAGACGAACTTTTTGCACCCACAGCCAAGACCATAGTGCGCAACAGCAACGAGATACTCTTCAGCCAGTATGGCGAGACACTGCAGCCATATATGCTCTCGTCGGGCGAGAAGCAGATGCTTGTGATACTGCTAACCGCCCTGGTACAGGAGAACCGTCCAGGCGTAATGCTTATGGACGAGCCCGAGATATCTCTGCACATCGAATGGCAGCAGCGCCTCATAACACTGATACGAACCCTCAACCCCAACACACAGATAATCCTCTGCACCCACTCGCCGGCAATAATAATGGACGGCTGGATGGATGCCGTGACCGAAATCGGCGAAATAACAGAATAGCCGCAAACACACACAAGAATGAAAAAGCTATCGGAATACCTGAATTCAAGGTTCATAGAGGCGGCCAACTCACTGCGCCCCAAGAACGCTTGTCACCGCATTGTGGCATATGTCGAGAGCTATGAGGACATCTCTTTCTGGCGCTCGGTGCTCGATGATTTCGAGAGCGACCGTTTCCATTTCGATGTGATGCTGCCCGCACGCACCAACCTCACAAAGGGCAAGAAGCAAGCGATGATGAACCTGCTTGGCAAAGGGTATGGCAAGAATATGATAGCCTGCGTGGACAGCGACTATGACTACCTGATGCAGGGTGCCACCCAGGTATCGCGTGAACTTATAAATAACCGCTACATACTGCACACATACGCCTATGCCATCGAGAACCTCAAGTGCTACTCCGACAGCCTGAAGCAGATATGTGTGCAGAGCACGCTCAACGATAGCGACACCATCGATTTCAACGAGTTCCTGAAGCTCTACTCACGCATCTGCTACCCTCTATTTGTGTGGAACATACTGCTTTACCGCAAGCACGACACCAAGACAATGAGTATGCTCAAGTTCTGCGAGATTGTGCGCCTCTCCTCGTTCAATATCGGCAACCCAGCCTACTCGCTGCAGATGCTCGAAAGGCGCGTAACACATAATATAAAACAGCTTGAGAAGCGGTTCCCGCTACTAAAAGATGAGCACCTTGCACTTCAAGAGGAACTGACACAACTTGGCATCACCCCCGACGAAACATATCTCTACATCCAAGGGCACCACATAATGAACAACGTAGTGCTGCGCATACTCATCCCCGTGTGCCGTCACCTGCGCAACAGGCGCGAAAGGGAGATTGAGAAACTGGCATACCACAGGCAGCAGTACAATAACGAACTCTCATCCTATCGTCACAGCCAGTGCGACGTGTCGCTTATGCTCAGCAAGAACACGAACTACAAGGAGTCTTCGCCCTACAGAATGTTGAAAGCCGACATAGAAAGGCTGCTTATTTCTATTGAGAGAGGTGTCTGACACTATCTTCTCTTCCAGAACACCGGAGTAAACAGAAGCATCACCGCGAAGAACTCAAGACGGCCGATAAGCATCTGGAAAGCGCTGAACCATTTCACTCCATCCGGCAGCAGAGCAAATGTATCCATCGGGCCATAATTGCCGAACGCCGGACCGACATTGCCAACAGATGTCACGGAAAGGCTGAAGGCATCAAGAAAATCACCGACACCAAATGCCATATTCACGAAAAGGCCGGCCACGAGCATAAATATATATATCACAGTGTAGGCAAGGATTGCCGACTGCACCGGAGAAGGTATTATCCTGCCGCTCATACGCACCGGTATCACGGCGTTTGGATGCACAATACGCTTGAACTCATTCCACATCACCTTGAACAGGATTGATATACGCGCACACTTCATAGCACCCGATGTCGAGCCCGAACTGGCACCTATGAACATCAAGGCGCAAAGCATAAGCCACAGCAGCGGCATCCACACCGCATAGTTTGCAGTTGCAAATCCTGTCGTCGTCTGCAACGACACTACCTGGAAGAGCGAATACCTGAAGGCATCACCGGCAGCGGCATCAGTTGTCAATATCAGTCCGATACCTATAATGAGTGAGAAAGAGAGTACAATAATGAAATATGTGCGGAACTCGGTATCGCGGAACAGGGTTCTTGGGCGCAGCTTGAAGATTGCCAGATAGAGCAATGACAGGTTCACACCCGACACGAACATAAAGAACGTGAGTACATACTCTATCGCAGGCGAATCAAATGCCATAATGCCGGCCTGTCTGGTAGAGAAACCACCCGTAGAAACGGTTGACATCGAATGGCAGATAGAGTCAAACCACCCCATTCCTGCAATGTTAAGGGAGATTGCACAGGCTACTGTCAGAGCAAGATATATGGTAAGTATCCAACGTGCTGTCACCGAGATACGGGGATGCAGTTTGGAGCGTATCGGGCCTACCGACTCTGCCGAGAAGAGATTGATGTCGTTGAGACCGAACATAGGGAATACTGCAACCGTGAAGAACACTATACCCAAACCGCCGACCCAATGTGTCATCATACGCCAGAACAGGATTGACTTGGGCAAGGCCTCGATATCCTGCAGAATTGTCGCGCCTGTAGTGGTGAAACCCGACATAGTCTCAAAGAAGGCATCGGTAAAATCCGTTATGCTGCCACTCAGCATATATGGAAGTGTACCGAACAGCGAGAAGACCACCCAACAAAGAGTGACAATTATGTAACCGTCCTTGCGTGACACCTGCCTGTCGCCGCCTTTGCACAAAAGCACCACGATAGCCCCTACAAGTGCTATTATGCCGGAGGAGCCGAGAAGCGGCAAAACGGTGTTCTCGCCATAGAAGAGAGCCACACCCACACAGCACAACAGGAATGCCGCCTCAATGAAAAGCAGCATACCGATGATGCGTAATATCACTTTGGGATGGAACATAGCCTACCTGAAATATTTTTCCAACTTCTTTAATACACTCTCAACACAGAAGAAGATGACGTGGTCACCCGGCTCAATCATCGTGTTACCTGTAACGTGGACACCTACACCGTTGCGTATGAGACCACCGATATTGGCACCATTGGGCAAGCCGAGGCTCTTTACAGGTTTACGTGTAATGAGACAATCCTCGGGTACAGGGAACTCGGAAACTACGGCCTGAATGAATGTTAGACATTTCACACTCGACACATCGGTCTTGAGCATCATCTGGAAGATTGTACTTGCCGCCAGTTTCTTCTTGTTTATGAAAGAGCCGATATCCATTGTATCAGCCATCGATATATAGTCGATGTTTTCTATTTCGGAAACGGCACGGCACACTCCTGCGCGTTTTGCCGCAAGACAGGCAAGAATATTTGCCTCGGAGTTGTCGCTGAGCGCGATGAAGACATCGGTATGGTCGATGCCCTCGCTACGCAAGAGTTCCTGGTCACGGGCATCGCCGTTTATTATCATCACCCTGTCATCGACAAGGTCGAGAAGCCTGTGACAGCGGTTCATATCGCTCTCTATTATCTTCACATCTATGTCGTCTGGCAACAGTTTCGTTGTCCTCACTGCAATGCGGCTGCCACCCATAATTATCACACTCTTCACCTCGGAGTACTCCTCCTTGCCACATATCTTGCGGATATAAGGGATATTCTCATGGGTAGTCATAAAGCAGACGATGTCATTCGCTATGATACAATCGTTACCACGCGGAATAATTGTCTCACCGGCACGTTGGAGCGCTACGACGTGATAAGGGATATCGGGCGAGAGTTCCTTGAAAGGAATGTTCAGAATCGATGCATTCTCCCTCACCTTGACGCCAATCATAACAAGTGCACCATCACCGAACTCGAGTAGCTATATTTTATGCTTGTCGCAATCTCCTCGGCGGCAAGCTGCTCGGGATAGATGAGCGAATCGACGCCCAAAGAGGCAAAATGCTCCTTGTGCTTGGGCATCAGATACTCGTAGTTGTCTATTCTTGCAATTGTCTTTGCTGCACCAAGGTAGTGCGCAAGGATGCACGACGTGATGTTGCGGCTCTCGTCGGGGGTGACAGCCACAAAAAGCCCTGCATCGCTCACCCCGGCATCCTTGAGAGCCGAAATCTTTGTAGGGTCGCCCACAATAGTCTGCAGGTCGAACGAAGTGTCCAGTTTACCTAATTTCTCCTCACTCTCATCGATGAGGACAACATTCTCCTTATCGGCCGAGAGCATCTTGGCAAGATGTGTCCCGACAGCACCGGCACCGGCAATGACAATTCTCATAACATCCTATGTTTATATATGAACAGGCTGCAGCCTGTTTTGATGAACATTTATAAATCCTTACACTCCAGGAGAGCCTCAAGAACACTATCCTTATCCATACGGCATATCCTGTACAACTGTTCAGGCGTCCCGTGCTCGACGAAGGCGTCGGGCATACCCATAACCTTTATCTTTGGAGTATAGCCATTCTGTGCCATATAATCGGCAACAGCACTGCCAAGGCCACCCTTCACGGTACCATCCTCCAATGTCACGATGTAGCGGAATTTTTCACCCACCTCGTGCAGTATCTCCTCGTCTATCGGTTTCAGGAAACGCATATCGTAGTGTGCGACGCTGACACCCTGCTTTGCTGCATCCTCGACTGCCTGCCCTACCAGCTTGCCTATGGGGCCTATTGTCAGCAATGCTACATCCTTACCGGCTGCGATGCGACGTCCTGTACCGACCTTCACCGCTTCGAGCGGACAACGCCAATCGGTCAACGAGCCCTTTCCGCGTGGATAACGTATCACAAATGTACCCATACCCGGCTGTGTCGCCGTGTACATAAGCCTGCGCAACTCGTGCTCGTCATAAGGCGACGCGACTGTTATGTTGGGAACAGGACGCAGATAGGCAAGGTCGAATGCTCCGTGATGCGTAGGGCCATCCTCGCCCACAATACCGGCTCTATCAAGGCAGAATACCATATCGAGCCTCTGCAAAGCGGCATCGTGGATAAGATTGTCATATCCGCGCTGCATAAACGATGAATATATATTGCAGAAAGGCAACAGGCCGCCCTTGGCCAGACCGGCCGAGAATGTCACGGCGTGCCCCTCGGCAATACCCACATCGAAGAAGCGCGAAGGAAATTCCTCCATCAGCTTGTTCATAGAACATCCGGTAGGCATAGCCGGTGTTATTCCCACAATCTTCTCATTCTCCTTGGCCAGTTCAACCAGTGTCTCACCGAACACATCCTGGAAGCGTGGAGAACCGCCGTCCTTCACGATGCGCTCACCGGTCTCGACATCGAAGATGCCCGGCTGGTGCCACACTGTCGCATTCTTCTCGGCAGGCTCCCATCCTTTCCCCTTCACCGTGTGCACATGGAGCATACGGGGGCCTTTCATATCCTTGATACTCCGCAACATACGCACGAGTTCAAGCACATTGTGCCCGTTCACAGGGCCGAAATAACGCGCATTCATACCCTCGAAGAAATTGTTCTGCCTGAAGAGCATCGCCTTCAGCCCGTTATTGAAACGTATGAGAGCATTTGCACGGCGCTCATTCAGGATACCCACCTTTCTCAATGCTTTGGCAATGTAATAACGCATCTTGTTGTATGCCTTCGACGAGTGCATAGAGATGAGCACCTGGCTCATTCCGCCCACGCTCTTGTCGATAGACATATTGTTATCATTGAGTATTATCAGCAGATTGCTTTGGGTACTTGCAAGGTTATTGAAGCCTTCATAGGCCAGTCCGCCACTCATCGAGCCGTCGCCTATTACCGCTACAACGTGCTCATTGCTGCCATTCATTGCAGCCGACACAGCAAGACCCAACGCCGCCGATATCGAGTTGGATGCGTGGCCTGCCACAAAAGCATCATATTCACTCTCATCGGGTGACGGAAAAGGCTTTATGCCTCCCAACTTACGGTTTGTATGGAAACGCTCCCGGCGACCGGTCAATATCTTGTGGCCATAGGCCTGATGCCCCACATCCCACACAAGTTTGTCGTCGGGTGTGGAAAAGACATAATGCAGAGCCACGGTGAGCTCCACAGAGCCAAGACTCGAGGCGAAGTGTCCCGGGTTATTGGCCAGCGAATCTATGATGAACCCTCTCAACTCAGTGCACACCTGTTCGAGCTGTTTCTCGGGCAGTTTGCGCAGGTCGGCCGGAGAGTCAATACTCTCGAGCAGGGGATATTTTTTATTTTCGGACATCTATAATTTCAAAATTATGCTATGCTCATAGCACGGATGCAAATCCGTGACCAATCACAAAAATACAAACATACAGTCAAAAAGCAAAATAAATCGGGCTGCTTTTGCATTTGTGACAAGCGCAATGCTTTTTAGCCGTATGGATTGCAATTTAATTGCAAAGATATTATAATTCTTGATGAAGTTGATTATTTTTGCATATAAAATCGTTTCCTATGCTTTTCACGACACAGGTGGAGTTACCCCAAGGCGCACTGGACATATCGCACAGGAGCAGGCTGATGCTTATCGGTTCCTGCTTTGCCGATAATATCGGTACACTATTGCTCGACAACAAATTCAATGTCGATGTAAACCCTTTCGGTGTGCAATACACCCCCCTGTCGATAGCAACGGTACT
>CALBKR010000117.1 GCA_937896105.1 uncultured Bacteroidales bacterium | reverse complement strand
CAACATAATAAGTATGCTGTGCACGGGCACGTTGCTCAAGATATACCCGTACACCGACAGCAACGGAGAGATAACCTGGTACTCGCTTGCCGACCGCCTGCCACAGGAAATACCGTACGAGCAGTGGCTTTTCATAAGCAAGAGCCTCGACCTCGTGGCCGAGAAGGTTGCGATGAGAGACTACGACGGAGTATCGGCAATGCTCGAAAAGATAAGGGAGTACCAGACAAAGGCCGGTGGCAACAGCATACCGTCAGCCGCTGCCTTCAAGGCCGAGAAACTTTATAACAGATACAACAACAGCCGCCCGTTGGCAATAATATGCCTTGCGACAGGCGTCCTCGCCTTTATGCTGTTCTGCCTGCAGATACCGGCAATGGCCAAGGCAATGCGCATCATAAGGATATCGCTCCGCATCTTTGCCGGCATAGCCCTTGCGTACATAACGGCTATCATCGGCCTGCGCTGGTTCATCAGCGGACACATCCCCCTGTCGAACGGGCACGAGACAATGATGTTTATGGCCTGGTGCAGCCTGCTTATGACACTGCTTTTAGGGCACAGGGCAAAACTGACAATACCATTCGGGTATATAATATGCGGTTTCACACTGCTTGTCGCCACAATGGGCGAGGCCACACCGCAGATAACCCCACTGATGCCCGTGCTGCAATCACCCCTGCTGTGCATACACGTTGTTGTGATAATGATATCGTACACCCTCCTGGCATTCACAATGCTAAACGGCATCGCAGCATTCATAATCAAGGCGCGGGAACACTACTCCAGAAACCGCAAAGGGGGACATCCAGTTAAAGGTGACACAGAAAGAGATGCCGATGCGGAGATTGTGGAGCTGCAAAGGATAAGCCGCCTGATGCTCTACCCTGCCGTGTTCCTGCTCACAGCCGGAATATTCATCGGTGCCGTGTGGGCAAATGTATCGTGGGGACGCTACTGGGGCTGGGACCCCAAAGAGGTATGGGCACTGATAACGATGCTCATATACAGCGCCGCGCTGCACAGCGGCTCGATAAAGGCAATGCGCCGCCCGATGTTCTTCCACGCCTACTGCATCGTCGCATTCCTGAGCGTACTGGTCACCTACTTTGGCGTGAACCTTATCCTCGGCGGAATGCACAGCTACGCGTGATAGAAATTTGTGAATATTGGTTGCAAAAGGGGCGAACAGAAAAGTGAGCCCCTTTCTTGTTATAGCACAAAGATGTCTACGTTTTAGAGAATAACGGGATTGGAGTAAAAGTGCGAGAACAAGGCGTGTGGCTGTTGGGGAACCGGAGTTTACTAAACGTAAATGAGG
>CALBKR010000116.1 GCA_937896105.1 uncultured Bacteroidales bacterium | reverse complement strand
AAAAGCAAATTTCTACGTTACGTTTGGCTTCAAAATCCTCATTTACGCTTATTAATACAAAAATAGGCAGTGCAAAAAGCGCTGCCTATTCTGTTGTCGTTATTGGATTAGCGAATGAACGTCTTTTTGCCATCGATTATGTAGATGCCCTTGCTCGGGTTTTCCACCTTGCGGCCTTGCAAGTCGTAAACATCTGTACTCTGTACTCTGTTATCTGTTATCTCCTCAATCGCAGTCGGGTTTGTCGACTTGATAGGGTAGAATGGCGTCTCCTCGGTAAACTTGAATTGGCCATTGCTTGCCCAGTCGAGCGAGAAGCGTACAAAACGCATTGTGTAGCCACCGAAGACTCCGTTCTCCTCATAGTATACTCCGAGTGTGCCGTCGGGGAGTACAACAGCTGCGCTGTAGGCCGAGCCTCGTGGGCAGATGGTCTTCGGGGTACCGAAGGTTGCGCCTTCGTCGGTTGAGAGCGCGATGCTTACGTTCTGGCGGCTGCTGCTGTTGGGCAATGTCTGCAATGCTACATTCCAGGGGTTGCCCTCGAGTGTTGAGCACCATACCATATATTCTCCGTCGCAGGCGTTGCCCGAGATACCGCTTGTAAAGCGTGTCTGTGAAGGCAAGTGCCAGGTAGCACCGTCGTCCGATGTGTAGTTGTAGTAGTTGTATCCGCTTGAGCGTACACTGATGGCGAGGTCGCCGTTGTTGCGCTCGAGGCTCTTGGGCTCGTCGGCTCCGCTTGTGCCGCTTGTGCCGCTGACATACCAGTTCTGTCCGCCGTCCTTGCTCATAAAGAAATAGAAATGCTGGCTGTTGTCGGCCTGGCGGTTCACAAAGCTCGACACGAGTGTGCCGTCACGCTTCTGGAGTGCTGCACCCGAGCCTGAGAATCCGCTTTTCCAGGTCTTTGTGTCGGGGTTAGAGCAGTTGGCTCCGAAAAGGTCGTCGGTGTGGTCGACGGGTGCTTCCCAGGTGAGTCCGCCGTCGCGGCTTGTGATAGTCTTCCAGCGTGGTGGTTCTGCAGCTGTTCCTGCAAAGAACCCGTGCCCGTATGTGCCGGCACTTGTCATGATACCTACTATCTCGCCATTCTCGCGGTTGGTGACTATTGAGGCATCGCCGTGTCCGTAGTTACCGCCGGTCTCTTTTGTTCCTGCCACTGTCACAGGGTCGCTCCATGTGCGGCCGTTGTCCTCGGAGTATTGTGCTACAAGGTAACAGTGCGACGGAAGGTCGGCGTTATGTCCCTTGCGGTCGTCGGTGAGGGTTACAAGGCGCTTGCCGTCCTTTGTTACAGTGATTGCAGGAATGCGGTAGTAAAGCGATCCTTTGTCCATTGGCATGAGCACTGCTCCCTCGGAGAGGAAAATTGTCACGCTGTGGTCGGGGTTGCCTCGGTTCTCGGCAATATCCTTGCCGTCTACAGTGTACGATGTGATGTTTACATCGACAATATTGCCCTCCTTTGCTGTCTCTGCAATGTCGTATGTAATCCACAGATAGTAATCGCCCGGCTCAAGTGTTTTTGTGCCTGTAACGGTGAATGTGCCGTCGCTGTTTATTGTCACCGGCTCGCCGAACTGCTCGCCGTTCTCCTCGCGCCAGGTCATCTTCTTCTCGGCGTCAACGAACAACTCGCGTGAGTTTGTGGCGAAGTATGCCTTGACGTTGGCGATATCATTCTTGTCAGTTCCCACAAAAGCACCCTTCACACCCTGGAACTCAACATTACCCTCAAGGCCGCTGATGCGTATTGCGGAGCGTACGATTGCCTGGTCTTTGTTGCCGATACCTGTGCTCACCTTGCCCTGAACGACATTCGATGATGCAAACTCGGCAAGTGCATTGCTTGTGTCAACCTCGTCGAAGCGCCAGAGCGATGCGCCGCCCTCTTCGGCACCCCAGCGTACAATGACCGCACCGGCCTCCTGTGCATGCAGCTCTACAGCGTTGTCCTTTATGATGAAGAAACCGAATGAGCTCTGAATGTTATATATGTAGTTGGGCTCTTCAACTGTACCGAATGATG
>CALBKR010000115.1 GCA_937896105.1 uncultured Bacteroidales bacterium | reverse complement strand
GACCTCAACAGTAAGAGTGAACTTTTTATAGAGGCGTTGGAGAGGAACCCGGACATTGCCGCTGTAACAGCGGTCAATAACTATCTTTTCGGTCATACACATTCCGAACAGGTGCGTATGATTGAAGGTAATCCGGTCGAGATGAATCTGTGGCTTGTACGCTACAATGCGCCAGAGGTGCTTGGTATTCCAATCATCGCAGGCGAAGGTTTCATAAAGGGGAAACCTGGATATATAATTACCGATTATACAGCTTCCGCAACAGGGCTTGGCGTCGGTGACAAGTGGGACAATACCGATATTGTGGGTATGATACCGCATATTAATTTCAAAGGTGCAGGCTGCCCTCATATAAACACGATGCTAAGGTATTTCGGCGAGGATTCCTATGCTCAGACATACTATGTGCGTCTGAACAGGAATGTAGACATTGAGGCTGTGTGTAATGACATACGTGCAATGGCGAGAAACGTCGAGCCCAATGCCGACGAACCGTTGATTGAGTTTGTGGACGAAGCTATTGCAAAGGTCTATGGTGATACAAAGAAACAGACCGTAATAGTTTCTATGTTTGCGTTTATAGCTGTTGTAATTTCACTTATGGGCGTATTCGGCATTGTACTCTTTGAAACACAGCATCGTCGCGGTGAGATTGCCGTGCGCAAGGTCTATGGTGCTACAAGCGGCAAAGTGGTGGCGATGTTCAACTGTAAGTACCTGACCATTGTTGCTGTTTGTTTTGTCGTGGCTGCACCAATTGCCTGGCTTATGGCAACCAACTGGCTCAAGAGTTTCGTTAACCGCATTGAACTCTCCTTGTGGATACCGCTTGCCGTATTTGGTGCTGTGTCATCAGTAGTAGCCCTGTTGGTTATCCTGCGTTCGTGGAAGGCATCGACAGAGAATCCGGCCGATGTGGTGAAATCCAATTAAATTACCTGGCAAAGGTGCTTTTTCTGATAAATATGATTAACTTCGCATTTATAAATTTTGATATATGGCAAAGAGAGGAAAACTGCTAATTGTAGATGACAACAAGAATATACTGTCTGCTGTGAAGATGCTCGCCGACAGCTATTTCGAGAGGGTTGTGACGCTCTCTTCGCCAATAACTCTTTTGTCGTCGATAGCGGCCGAGACTCCCGATGTCCTGTTGCTTGATATGAACTTCAATGCCGGCATAAATACGGGTAACGAAGGCCTCTATTGGCTACGCGAGGTAAAAGCCAAGTATCCGGCAGTCAAGGTCGTGCTCTTTACGGCTTATGCCGACATCGATCTTGCCGTAAAGGCAATGAAGCACGGTGCGTCCGACTTTGTTGTAAAGCCCTGGAATAATGAAAAACTAATGGAGACGCTCACAAACGCCTATGCAAAATCCAAGGAGAGCGGAAAGAAAACAAATGTGGTATTTGCGCGTAAGGAGATTCCGATGTTTTGGGGTGCAAGTGCCGAGATGGAACATATCAGGATGGTTGTAGAGCGTGTTGCAGCAACCGATGCAAATGTGCTCATTACCGGTGAAAACGGCACTGGAAAAGAACTGCTTGCGCGTGAGATACACCGTTTGTCAGCGCGTAAGAGCAAGGAGATGGTGTCACTTGATATGGGTGCAATACCAGATACGCTTTTTGAAAGCGAACTTTTCGGTCACAAGAAAGGAGCATTTACGGATGCCCATACAGACCGCACGGGAAAGATGGTGGCTGCAAACGGTTCCACTCTGTTTATGGACGAGATTGGTAATCTTCCGCTTCATCTGCAGGCTAAGATGTTGGTAGCGTTGCAAAGTCGTGCTGTGACACCGCTTGGCGGCAACTCACGACAGAATATCGACATTCGTCTTGTCGCTGCAACAAATCGTGATCTCTTCGCAATGGCCGAAAAGGGAGAATTCCGTCAGGATCTGCTTTACAGGATAAATACCATTCACATAAACTTGCCGCCACTCAGACGTCGCGCGGTAGATATCGTGCCGCTTGCCGGAATTTTTCTTGCACACTATTGCGAGAAGTATGGCAAGGAGATGCTTAGGATTTCGCAAGAGGCTGCATCTATGCTTACAGCTCATCCATTCGAGGGAAACATACGTGAACTGCAGAACATTATGGAAAAAGCAGTCATTATGTGCGATGGTGGAGTGGTGCTCCCCGGTCATTTGCAACTTCAAGTCCAGCACCGTAAGCCCACAGCATTATCTGCTGCAGCAACATTAGAGGAGATGGAACGCACTCTTATTGCCGATACAATATCTTCGTGTGGTGGTAATCTGACTATGGTTGCGCAAAGATTGGGGATAACGAGACAGACTCTATACAATAAAATAAAACGCTACGGCCTATGAAAAGACTCCGGCTGCCCATTAATCGCTTGTATCTGCTCATTGCTGCAACTGTGGTAATTGGGTTACTTGCCGGGTGGCTGTTGGCTGTCGGGCATTACGCCTGGTTCTCCCTATCGGCCTTCGTGCTGTTGGCTATTGTGTCACGTCTTGTAGGTGTGTATCGCGGCTTTATAAGAAACCTCGATTTCATTTTCAATGCGGTGAGGAATAATGATTTTTCTTTCCGTTTTGTAGATAGGCCTAGACGTGTCGGCAACGCATTGCTTAACTATTCACTCAACCGTATAAAGGATGTGCTCGATGAAGCGAAGGCCAAAGCAACCGATAACGAGAAATATTATGAGACAATTATAGAGAGGGCAAACATCGGTATTCTTATTGTTCTGGAAAATGGCTCTGTGGTAAAGGCGAACAACAAGGCGTTGGAGTTGTTGGGTATGGATATATTGAGTCATGTTGAGAGATTACGTCCCTTGTCGGCCGAACTTGCCGATGCAATGAACGATATACAACCCGATGAACACAGGAATGTGCATTTTACCACAGAGACCGGTGGTGTAAATCTTTTGCTCAACTGTTCCGATGCCTGTTATGCCGGGCGTAATATGCGTGTTGTTACAATAGAGAACATAAACCGTGAGTTGGACACGCAGGAGCGTGTGGCGTGGGAAAAACTCACACGCATACTCACGCACGAGATAATGAACTCTCTTGCTCCGGTGACATCAATAAGCAGCACCCTGTTACATACGGACTACGACCCGGACAAGATGCGGCAAGGGCTCGAGGTCATACATTCCACAGGGGATAGACTTTTGCGCTTTGTCGATTCGTATCGCATTGTCACACGCATTGTACCACCGCAAAAAACGCCATTCTATCTTCAGGAACTCATAAATGAGGTTATTGCGCTGGTGGATCATAGCGCTGCAGAATTGGTTGTCGATATTGCCCCCAATGATACAATGCTGTATGCCGACCGGGGACAAATATCACAAGTGCTTGTCAACTTGTTGAAAAATGCTGCAGAAGCCTGTTTGCTTTATGGCGGCACACAAAAAATATCCATTACATCACGCATTACAACTGATGAAAGAATCCGTATAGAGGTTTGTAATAGCGGTGGTGTAATACCTGATGAAGTTGCAGAGAATATATTTACTCCATTCTTTACGACAAAGCGTGACGGTTCGGGTATTGGCTTGGCCGTGTCAAAGCAGATTGTGCGCCTGCACGGCGGTTCATTATATCTTGCACAGAACAATGACAATATGGTGACCTTTGCTGTTGTACTCGAGTGACAAAACATTCTGCATATAGTAAAAGAACCATAGATAGACCTGTACGGGCTTATCTATGGCTGTAATCTCTTTCCGTTTTGTCGTTCAGAAAACCAGCTTCACGCTGAAATTCTGTTTGTCGCCCACCTTGCCGGTGATGTAGTAGACAATGCCCTCCTCGGTATCCTGGCGCACACGGAAAATCTTCACGGTATCGCCCGGCATAACCTCGGCATCGTAGTTCACCAACAGCTCTTTGAGCGGTTTCTCTCTCACGACATCCTGCTCTACGGCATCGATAGCCCAGACAACATATTTCACGTTGTTCACGTGTCCCATCGTGTCTACCTCGGACCAGGTTACCGGGTGTTTTCTCACCAGCTCAGGCTCGATGTCCACTGGTATCACAACCTTGTCGGCAGGCTCGGCTATAGCATCCTCCTTCGTGCACTTTTCGGGGCTTGTGGCAAGGTCGCTGTTACGCACCAGACGGCGTGTGTTCATATCGATAATCAGCCACGATGTGGTTGCTGTGACCAAAGGGTTGCCCTCGGTGTCGCTAAGGATGAAATCGCGCAGATAGAACAGCTTTGCAACACCCTTGTGCCATGTCTTGAGGTTTACCTCATCGCGCCATTTTGGGTACTTGCCGAACTTCACGTGCGTGCGCGACAGAACCCAGGCCGTGTTGCTGCTTATCAGCTCGTCATAACCGAATCCAAGAGTGGTCGCATTCACATTTGCAGCCTCCTGCATAAGGTCGAGCATAGCGGTGGGGCGCATAATCTTGTTGGCATCAGCCTCGTAGCAGGTAATGGTGTGGTTCTTTGAATAATGGTTGCTCATAATATATAAATTTAAACAGCTTCTTATTTGCAATAATGTCTAAGCCAGTTGCCGAACAACTTGTGTGCTGTCGCTTGCCACAGGTTGACTGGCTCGTTGCGCGGGTCGTTGTCGCGGTA
>CALBKR010000114.1 GCA_937896105.1 uncultured Bacteroidales bacterium | reverse complement strand
CGGTGGCGCGAGCGCCACTGCTGTATTTGACAAGGAGTATCCCGACCTCACCGCAGAGGATGAGAACAGGATATACGGACATAAGGTAGAGTTCGAGCCTGTCAAGGCACGTTACGTGAAGATAAAGGCTTTGTCGGACCGCGATATGCCGGCATGGCACCCTGCTGTGGGGTACCCTGCATTCATCTTTGTAGATGAGCTTGAAATCAACTGATAACGGAATTCAAAAAATAATAAGACCACAGCACTCGTGCTTTGGTCTTATTATTTTCAATTAATCATATCAGTCTCTCAGACGAAAGCCGAGAGCTCTTGCAACAATCTTGGCTTCGCAACGACGCAGGAGCAGAAATGCAATGAGATTCAGTGTCAATCCCATAAATGGATAGAGCATCGGAACCTTTATATCCATAGAAGCATCGCTCGAAAGTATCAGCGTGTATACAAGGAAGAGGATATAATAGCCTGCAAAAAGCAGCATACTCAATATAGTGACCCTCTTCTGTAGTTCAAAGTTGTTGTACAGTGCAAGGACAAGACCTGCGAGGTTCACCAACGCTGTAAACACAAGCAATATGCCAAGTGCGATGACAGACCTTGAGACATCACCGTCGGCAGCTACATACTTGAAATTGGACATTACCGCAACTGCACCGTTTGATTCGCTGAACGAAGCAACCGGATTAAGCATTGCAAGTATTGCCAGCACCAAGGCTGCTACGTACATCAACTGATAGAAACGGAATTTCATACCTTATGAGAATTGGTAATTATGCCTCTTCCTCGATTTCCTTTGAAGGATCGCGGAAATAGATCTTGTCATCAAGGAACTCCTGAGCTGCAATGAGTGTGGGTTTCGGCAACCTCTCATAGTAGCGTGAAATCTCTATCTGCTCGTGGTTCTCGAACTGCTCCTCGAGGTTATCGGTCGATGAAGAGAACTCGTTCAGTTTCTTCAGGAGTTCCTCTTTCATCTCGGCTGCTATCTGGTTAGAACGCTTGCCGATGATTGCAACCGACTCGTAAACATTACCTGTTTCATTCACAAAATCTGCCATATCGCGTGTGACAGTGTTTGTTGGAGCATTTGTTTTCTTGTAATCCATCTTTGTAATTATTATATTATTTATTCCTTTACCATTTTAATGGCCTCCTTGTAGTACTTGTCGGCCTCTTCGATGTACTTGCTGCCCGGGAACTCGGTCTTGAAGGCGTAGTACTCGTCGATTGTATTGCGGTAACGCTCGATTTTCTTAGACTCGACACTCTTGTGCGCCATCTGATATTTAGCTCTGAGTATAAGAATCGAGAGTTCCTCGCGGAGGTTTGTATAGGGATAATCCTTCAATGCATTCTGGGCTGTAACGATACAAGCCTGATAGTTGTTGCCGATATATGCCAAGTCGCCAAGGTCGTAGTATAGTTTTGCCGACAGGTATATCTTCTTGACAAGAACATCGTGCATCTTCATTATCATATCCTGTATCTCGTCGCTGTAACGGCTGTGAGGATAATACTCCATAAAGAGTTGAAGCTCATTGATTGCAGCATAGGTATTAGACTGGTCGAGCTCGGGCTCGGGAACACCCATAAAGAGCGACTTGCCGGAGTAGAAGCGTGAATACTCGGCATACTCGCCACGCGGATAGTTGGAGTAATGCAACTTGAAATACTGTGATGCAGTCTCGTAGTCGCGCGACTCATAATAGCAATGTGCAAGCAATATGAGCGACTCCTCGGCCTTGTCACCGCCCTTGAGCATAGTCACCATAGACTCAAGCAACTCGGCAGCCTTGGTATACTTGCCCTCGAGGTAATAGGCCTTGGCAGTCTCGTACCTGTAGTCATAGTCGTTCGTCTTGAACACCTTGTCATAGGTTGTACAAGAGGTCATAGAAACGACTGCCAATAAAAGTATATATATTACCTTTTTCATTACATTTACTAAAACCGTTGCCGGCAAAAGTGCCTATTAAACGAATTTATTAATAAGCTGTTTAAAATTTTTGCAAAGATAGTGCTTTTTGGAAGAAAATACAACCAATAAAAGTCCATTATTAGTTAGAAGCTGTTTAAATTTCTAAAAAATACTCCTCTTATTGAAA